>CAZLTR010000025.1:23048-27667 GCA_964562415.1 uncultured Hyunsoonleella sp.
ACTGCCTTTACAGATTAATAGACATAAAAAAAGATATAACAGGTCTTTCATTTTAAATAGATTTAAATTTGTAGTTTTAATAAAGATTAGAGTACAATCTATGATTAAAGTGATTATTTATCATTTTCATTTTACAACTATTTTACAACTATTTTTAATTTACGAGGTAAGAGTTTCTATTTATGAACGATATAAATAAAGTTGACATTGAACTATTAGAAATTATTAAACAAAAAATTGTTTCAATCTCCGAATTAGACGCTGCTAAAAAATGGACTCAAAAAGATTTTGAGTTCTTAGTATACTTTATTGAAGAAAAGACTAATACAAAAATAAGTTTATCTACACTCAAACGGCTTTATAATAATGAAAATAAGCGATTACCTCACATATCAACGCTTAATGCATTATCTCAGGTTGCATTTCGTAAAGATTGGTTAAAACTTAAAAAAGAATCTTTATTGCAACAGGAGGGCAAATTAATAAAATCTCTAAGCGTTAAATCCGTTTTATCTAACTCTAAACTAATATTTTCAATAGGAACTTTAGTTTTTGGTATAGTTTTATATTGGATAATTACCTCTAAACCTTCAAAAACAGAGCAAATAAACAAAGTGACTATTGCTGGTAACGTCTCTTTTAAAAGCGACAAATCTGTTGCCTCAGGAGTTCCAAATACGGTTATATTCAATTATGATGTAAGTCATGTAATTGCCGACAGTTTATTTATTCAACAGTCATGGAACAGCAATAATAAAATATCTATAGACCCCAACAGTAATTATCTTTCTAGCATTTATTATTACCCTGGTTTCCATAGAGCCAAATTGATTGCAAATGATTCTGTGATCAAAAAATCTCCAGTACATATCACTACTAATGGCTGGTTGTCGTTATCACGTTATCATTCCAATGCCAACATTCCAACCTACATTACCAAAGGAAATTTAAAAAGCAAAGGCATATTATCTGTCTCTAAAGAAGATCTTATTGCTAACAATGTAGATCTTGAAAAAAAATTACTCCTTACGCATTATAATGTTCGTGATTTTGGAGAGCTTTATAGTGATAACTTCACTATAAACACTCGGTTTAAAAATGATAGCATTCTTGAGTATCCATGTCCTCTCTTTGAACTTATGATTATGTGCGAGGTTGATATTTATCGTGTTAGACTCACTTCAATGGGTTGTGTTAATTTAGCAAAGGTAAAAATGGGAGAAATTACCAAAATAGGTTCTAATTTTGACTTATCAAGTTTTGGCACAGATATATACAACTGGCAAGACCTGCGTGTTAAGGTTATGAACAAACATGCTATTGTTTATCTAAACCATAAGAACATATTTGAAACTTCTTACAAACGCGATTTTGGCAAAGTTGTTGGCCTATCTTACACTTATTTAGGCTTAGGCTCCATAGATTATGTTACACTTCTTGATAATAATGGGCTAATTGTTTTTGAAGATGAGTTTGACTAGCTAAATAAAAAACGAATCATGGTTAAAAGTTGTATGTAGATTAAATTATAAATTTGATCTTTGCCTTAAGCTTAGATTCATATATTGATGTACTAAAGTTTGTCTTACCAGAATTACTAGTAACCCGTTTTAATTTAGTTAATAATACCATTAAGGATAAAGTACTTCATTTGTATTTTAAAGAAAAGGAAGGTATTCCCGAAGAGTTTTCATAAAGAGATATTAGAATTAAACATAGACGGGACTATCGATATTGAAAATGAACACATTAAAAAGCTAAGAGTACACAAAAATATTTCTATCTGGTGATTTTTAGTAATGGTGATACTAGAAAACAACTTTTAAAGCATTAAATACTGTAGCAAATACAATAACACTAAACTATAAGGTTATCTTAAATTACTTTATCTATAAAAGCATTTAGAGCGCAGTTTAGTAGAATCAAAAATATAGACGTCTTCCTCTTTAGAGGAACTAGAATTTTTTATGGAGCTATTAATCTCCCATTTCACTCTTATCAATCATACACCTATTGAAGGAGTAGCTGCATCTCTATTTTGAATAAAAGAAAGACACTGGGGCAATTTATGAATTAAATAGGTTTATTATTACTAAATTTACAATATTGTAAGTAATTATTTAAGTTTTGATTATAAAGACGACAAAAGAAGAAAAATGTATGATTTAATTCTGAAAAATATAGGGAGACATATAACGCTTACTAAAAGAGAAAAAGACTATTTTATTTCAAAATTGGTATATGAAACGTATCAAAAAAAAGATATTGTTTTGCAACCTAATAAAGTGGCACTTCATGCGTATTTTGTTAATTCTGGATGTTTAAAGCTATATGAATATAATGATAAGGCAGAAGAGAATATAATTACTTTTGTCCCTAAAAATTGGTGGAATTCTGATCTCTATAGCTTTTTAACACAAGAACCAGCAACTCAATATTTGCAGGCAATAGAAGAGACTAAATTATTGAAACTGTCTAAACAAAACCTTGAGGATATATATATTGAAATTCCCAAATTCGAACGTTATTTTAGAATTCTTCATCAAAACTCTCAGATCGCTTTTATTTATCGTATTCGAAACAATAATTCGCTAACAGCAGAAGAAAGGTATGATGAGTTTGTAGAAAAACATCCAAACTTAGACCTAACGATTCCTCAAAAAGATATAGCGTCCTACATAGGTATTACTCCAGAATTTTTAAGTAAAATCAGAAAAAGAAAAAAAAATAGCAGAGGGAAGTAGTTTATTGCTTGTTGAAGAGGTTGATACTAGTTACGTTTAAGCAAAATCCAAGATTTATAAACTCAACATTCTAAAGGTCTTTGTATGAAAGTCTTCCAAAATCCATTTTCTTTTTTTAGTAAAATTCTAAAATCTTAGCCTTCTTCACAACCTCTTGAGTTACCCTCTTTCTCCTATAAAAATAAATAACTAACGACTTAATCTAGTTCATTTTTTTTCATTGCTTATCTCTATAGATTTGAGATATGAAAAAAACAATAATGTCATTTTTACTTATAGCTAATAGTCTATTTATTAACGCTCAGTTAGTTCAAATAGAAGGAACAGTAGGGTTTAACAAATCTGGAGTTACTCAGTTTTCTAGTATTCCCATAGGAAAAGAATCTAAAGTACATATAAATGTATTAGCATTTTTTCAAAAATACCATTTAGAAGAAGATTTTTTTCTAGACGAGTCTGGTTTTCAAACAACAGTTTTAAGGAGCATTAATAAAAGCTTCTCAATTGGTCCAACAGTATATTTTAATAGCATAGCAGGGTTAATGAGTAATGCTACACTTAGCTATGTAAATGTGAAAAAAAAATACACATTAGTCATGAATTCTTCAGCGGGATATTCATCTAAGCAACACGCTTTATTGGGAGAGTTTTTTTTTCAAGGAGAATATAGAATTCCTATACATAAAGAATGGTCTATTATAAGCTACATACAAATGCTTACCAATTGGATTGAGTTAAAGTCACATAATCGCAGTTTTCAAAAATTAAGAGTAGGCTTATCTAAGAATAATTGGCAATTTGGATTAAGCTCAGATTTCGATCAATACGGGAATGCTCCAATAAAGAGAACGACTTTAGGGGCTTTTATAAGAAAGACAAATTTTAAAATTTAACTAATATGAATAAATACAAATTTCTATTATCCTCAGATAATAGTTGGGCAGGTTTTATAGCAAGAGTAGTTGCTGGATTAGTATTATTTCCTCATGGGGCGCAGAAGCTTTTAGGAGCTTTTGGAGGTCAAGGGCCATTAGCTACAGTCGCATTTTTTGTAGATGTAATGCAAATACCATGGCTAATCGCTTGGCTTGTTATAATTATTGAGTTTTTTGGAGCTGTAGCATTAATACTAGGCTTTTTTTCTAGAATCTGGGCTGTTCTGGTAACGATTTTATTTTCAGGCATAATCGTCATGGTACATAGTAAAAATGGTTTTTTCATGAACTGGATGCAAAATCAAGAAGGCGAAGGCATGGAGTATTCATTCTTACTAATAGGATTGTGCCTTATTGTTATTGTTACAGGAGGCGGTAAGCATAAAATAATAAACATCACATAACCAATACCCTCTAAGGGAGGAATTAAGAATTCTCGTATTTGATAGTTTTTAATTCAAAGAAAAATTGATTACTCATAATATATTATAAGATGACAAGACTTAAGAATTTTGAATGACAGAGTAATGTATTGGAAGTCAATCGTTACGCATATAAACTAACACATTTATCAATAAAACTAAAACAAATGGAAACGACTAAAAAATTACCTCCAGGTTTTTTGGAGAGTAGTGATCATGACTTACTATTATTTAATAAAGACCCTTACCAGTTTGTAGAGGATTTAAAATCTCAATACGGAAGTGTATTTACGGTAAAGCTGGGTAACCTAGGCAATGAAAATCAATTACCAGAAGGTGTCAACGGAAGATGGGTTTTCCTTACGGAACCAGAACATATTTCAGCGATGTATAAAGCAGAGCTAAACACATTAAGTACGGCTGTTGCCAATCAGATATTCTTTGATACAAAAGAAGAGTCCCTTGGTTATATAGAAGGAGAAATACACCGCACACGACAAGCCAAATTAAGTAAGTTT
>CAZLTR010000026.1:0-13531 GCA_964562415.1 uncultured Hyunsoonleella sp.
CGTTTTAGGGCGCGTTCTATGTTTTCGCCATCTTTTACAATAATTTTTAACATATATCTTGATTGTATAAATAGTTCTTTGCTTTAGGGCTATCCTAAACCGTTTTAACACTTATTTAGAATATTATAGAAGTATAAAACTTCTTAATTTTAAAAATCGCGCCAAATTTTGCTGCAAAAGTAATGTAATTATCTGAAATAATTGCAATAAAAAAACCTGAAAATCATTCTGTTTTCAATAAAATCCGTCAAAATAGAATTTATCTATCGTTGGTATCGCTTTTAAAAAGAGATTATTTTTTCTTTTTGCCTCCTAATAACCCACCTAAAGCATTTTTTATGGCTTTCTCGGCTGTTGTTGTTTTGGGAGTATTAGCTGTGGTGGTGTCTTTTTTCGTTTTACTGGAACCTATAATGCCATTAAGGACATCCTTAACGGCGTTATTTTGTGTTGTTTTTAAGGAGTCGGTTTTGTTTTTATTGCCGCCAATAACATTTCCTATGAGATCTTTTACCTTATTTTTCCCTTGGTGTAGTAGTTTTTGTTTTTGAATGTCTACGAGTTGATTGGTAAGACTTTTAACGCTGCTAGAAATATCAGTTTTTACTTTAGGATTCGTGAAAGCTCCTGTAATGTTTGCCGTGACAGGGACACTCATCTTATTAACGTCGGTATCGTTAATATTGCCAATAAGGCGGTTTACTTCGCTACCTAAGTATTTTGCAGGAACATTAAAAACAGCATTATAAGCGATGTCTTTTCCAAAGCTATGTGCACCAGCAACTTCAATACCAATATCTTTATAATCAAGATGAAAAGGTTTTACAGCAACTTGACCCTTAGAGAATTCTAGTTGGGTTTTAACATCTTTTAGATTCAAGGATTCAAAGTTTATAAAGCTTAAATTGCTTTCTAATTTACTAATTAAATTGCTTTGCGACTTGTCTATTTTTGTAGATAATAATTCGGCTAAGGCATCTCCCGAAACAGAATTCATATCTGGTAGGAAGTCTTTATCTAAGGCGCCAGATAAGTTAAGTGTGGTGTTAAGCTTCCCTGTTAATATCTTAGCTATGGGGGCTATGTTTTGTAAGAGTGTTAAACTTTTAAACGATTGAGAGATGTCAAAATCTTTAGCCCCAAGATTGAGGTCGAAAGTAGGGGTTTTTGCTTTAGTAGAAACATTACCAGAGATGGCCAAGGCGCCATTAAAAATGTTAGATGTTAAATCTTGTAATAAGGCGGTTTGGTCTTTAATGACCAGTTGGCCTTTCACGTTCTTAAGGTTTAAATTGTCGTAAACTACTGTTTTAGCATTAGCGTTGATCGTACAATCTAAAAAAGCAGGAATTTTTAAAGATTCGGCATCGCTAGTTGTTTTATTATCCAACCCCTCTTCGGTAGCTTCGGTCATGAAATCGCTTACTTTAAATAAGTTGGAGTTAACATTGAAGTTTCCTTTAAGCGTATTGTCACTTAGTAAAAAACCAAGTAAATTGTCAATACTACCACTGGCATCTATATCGCTAGCTCCTGTTTTTGCTTTAAAAGTATTAAGGGCAATAGTGCCTGGTGTAAAGGCAACATCTGCAGTGTTTATATGTATGGGGTTTACGATGTCTTCTGAAGAAAATACAAAGTCGGTAATACTAGCAGAGCCATTGGTTTTAATACGTTGATATGCATTGGTTTCTAATGCATTCATATCGAAAGTAGTACTTGCTTTTGCTTTTAGAATACCACTTAAGTTATTATCTAAAGTTATAGGATATACTTTTGTAATGTTTCCTAAATTTAAAATACCATCTAAATTAGCTTGTACAGCCATGTTTTTAGTAAGATTTTTTAAAGTGGCCGATGATTTAAAAACATCTTCATCGACTTTAAAATTAAGCGTATTGATCGTAACATAGGTGTCATCAAGATGCCCTGTTTCGTTTTTTATTTTTGTATCTATCTCAATATTGCTCACCCGCTTAGGAAGGTCGGGATATTTAAAAGATGCGTTATGGGATACAATACTAATATCTAATTTAGGAATGGTAGTTTCTGAACTTAACCCTTTAACGGCACCTTTTATTTTAAAATCACCAGAAGTTTCTACATTTTCGATGTTTTTGGAGTAAACTTCGGGAATTAAAGCTAAGAAATTTTTAAAATCAGACTCAGGATTTTCAAACCTAATATCCATTTGTTGCCCATTATCTAGAAGTTTTAAATACCCATCAAACTCAAGAGGTAATTGATTGATAAGCGCCTTATTTTCTTTAAATGTATAGGTGCTATTTTCTAAATCTAATCCAATTAAAGCGTCAAGTTTAATAGGGTTATTAGATAGGTAGTTTATACTGTCTAAAGCAAAGCTAATATTGGCGTTGGTATCTGTATCTAATTGAGATGCCGTAGCAGAAAACACACCATGACCTTCGTGGTTGAGTTCTGTGATGTGCAATGCCATTTTAGAACCTTCATCAATATAGGCAAATGCACTGTTTTTTATTTGATAGTCCTGTATGTCGAAAGCAAAACCACCACTGCTTTTTGTAGTTTCAGTTTCAGGGGTTTCAGAGGGGATTGCAATATCATAATTGGCATTGCCGTGTTTGTCGGTTTTAAGTGTAATTAGAGCCTCATCAATAGCTATGGTATTAATAACTAGAGCACCGTCACTAGCAGTTTTAAGGACTTCACTTATAGACATGGTTACCGAAATGTCTTTAGCAGTAACAAAAGTTTCGTCTTTAAAAGGTTCAAAATTAGTAATCGATAAATCGCTTACACTAACACTAGCTTGAGGGAAATTTTTAATAAAACTTAAATTAACGTCACTAAACTCGACTTTAGCATTAAGATTTTCGTTAATAACACGTTTAACGGTATCTTTAATTTTACCTTGAAAAATTAAAGGTAGAGCAATTAATAGAGCGAGTATGATTAGTAAAGTAATTCCTAAGATTTTAAAGACTTTGCGCATTGAAAAGATATTTTTATAAAGATACAAGAGTGATCGAATTTTACGCTTAAGTACATAAAAAGATTAATATAAATTTAACCTAAATGCGAATAAGATTGTCTTATATCGATAATTTGAAACTAGAGCTGTGAAGCCCTGTTTGTTTGGTATTTGCATTTTTTATGCTGTTTTCGTTGTTTAAGATGTGAGAAAACAGCATTTAAAAGCCATTAAAGCAGTGAAATTTCTTCGTTTATTTTAAGGTGAAAACGCTTGCGAAACCAAAATACACCCAGATATAAAAAAGGAGTGTCTATAAAAGCAATGAGCACTTTAAATAGAAATCCAGAAAGAAGGAGGCCTGTAAACTTTTCCCATTCAATTTTATGAAACAAGCAAAGCAATAGCAATACGGTTGCGGTATCTACAAATTGTGATAAAAATGTAGAACAGTTATTGCGCAGCCAAAGGTGTTTGCCTTTGGTAAGACGTTTCCAAAAATGATAAACTTGAATGTCTACAAATTGAGCGAGTAAATAGGCCATCATGCTTGCAAATACGGCTATAGCTGTACTGCCAAAAACAGAAGTGAAGGTGCTGTTATCTACGGGCGACCATGCTGTTGCCGGCATGGCATTGGCGGTATACACAATAAGCATAGAAAATAAGGACGCAAATATGCCTACAACTACAATGTCGTTGGCGCGTTTTTTACCATAAATCTCGCTAATTAAGTCGGTGATTAGAAATGTAATGGGGTAAGGTAAAATACCAACAGAAATTTCAAATAAAGGACTTCCAAAAAGCGTCATAGCAATTGGGTGCCAATAAAAGAATTTTTGAAATATAAGGTTAGACACAACTAGCGAAGTAATGAATAATCCGCCCAATACAAAGTAGATGCGTTGGGCAGTAAGTTTGTCTTTAAAAGTCATTCTTAATGTGAATAATTAGCCGTTGTAAATATAAAGTAATCCATTTACTTTTCTTTATTTTGTGGCTTATGATATTTCCTAAAACCTTCCATATTGCTTTAGGTAGCAACAAAGGCGATAAGTTTAAAAATTTACAAGATGCCATAGATGCTATTTACCAACGCATAGGTGTGATTCAAAATATATCTCCCATTTATCAAACACCAGCATTGGGGTTTAGCAGTGATGATTTTTACAATTGTTGTATAGCCCTTACTACACGTTTAAAACCTCAAGAGGTTTTAGATATTCTTTTAGAGATAGAACGTGTTTTGGGACGTGTAAGAACAACAGTTGGTGTTTACGAATCCAGAGTTATAGACCTAGACATTATTTTAGTGGAGGATGCTGTTATAACCACACAAACTTTACAAATACCGCATCCAGAAATGCAACACCGTAAGTTTGTGTTAGTGCCCTTAACTGCTATAGCTCCAAAGGGTATTCATCCGCTTTTGCAAAAAAATAATACAGAGTTGTTGGACCTGTGCAAGGATAATTCTGTTATAATGGAAACGTCTCATCAATTAGTCAATCCCGCAGCGGGGTATGATTTTTCTACGTATAACTACGTGGCTATAGAAGGTAATATTGGAGCAGGAAAAACCTGTTTAGCCACAAAAATAGCTCAAGATTTTAATGCAAAGCTTATTTTAGAACGTTTTGCAGAAAATCCTTTTTTACCCAAGTTTTACGAGGATAATTCGCGTTACGCATTACCTTTAGAAATGTCTTTTTTAGCCGACAGGTACCAGCAGATTTCTGAGGATGTATCACAATTAGACCTGTTTAAAAATTTTGTAGTGAGTGATTACTATGTTTTTAAATCACTTATTTTCTCTAAAGTAACCTTGAATACAGAAGAATTTAAACTCTATAGAACTTTATTTGACATCATGTTTAAAGACTTGGTGAAGCCTAAATTATATGTGTATCTGCACCAAAATACTGCACGTTTACAGGAAAACATTAAAAAGCGAGGGCGTGGTTACGAAGCCCATATTACAAACGCGTATTTAGAGAAGATTAATGAAGGCTATTTATCGTTTTTAAAAACTCAAAAGGACCTAAATGTGAAAATTATCGATATTTCAAATCGGGATTTTGTAGCACATAGAGAAGATTATTTGTGGCTTTTAGATGCGATATTTAGGGTAAATACATGAAGTGTTTAAAAGAGGGGGCTTGATAGTCTCATAGAGAAACGTTTTTTGATGTTCCTAGAGGGTTGAGATAGGAATAAGGTATTATTCTTTTTTAATGCAAGATTAGATTTAATGGAATATGCGCCAGGAGAAGCAGTTTGTATAAGAGTTTGGCAGATAAGAGAAAATGCAGGTTTTAATAATGGTAGTGTAATTCTAGATTTTATTGCATTGATTTAATAGGTTGAACTCTAGAAAATAGACCCTATACTTAGAGTATGGAGACTTGGAGGAGGTAGGCAAGGACGATTTTAAATTTAGGCATGGTATTTGTTAATATTTCTTGACGCTTATGTATTTAATACGTATGCATTAGTACTAATATTAAAATATAGTTTATTTAAGGCAACTTGTTTTTAACTGCTTACTTACAGTATGTTATGTTTATTTGTGGGTGTGAGATCATAACAGTTAACGTGGATTCTTTCAGGGTTCTAAAGGACAGTTGCAATACGTTTTAAGCTTATTTTTGTTAAAAAAACTTAGCCATGAGAAAATTAAACTTAAGGGTGCTAACAGTCGCTTTACTGTCTATTTTTGTAACAGTTTTGTCTTGTGAACAGGATGATGCTAGTGAAGAAGAACAACTTGTTGTAGAAGCGCCTGTAGAGCCAGAACCAGAACAGCCAAAACCAGAGCCTGAGCCAGAACCCCAACCCCAACCAGAACCTGAAGAAGAAACACCTCAACCAGAAGAAAGCGATGAGGAAGTAGGGGCTTTTACAACCTGTAACCCAGGTGCAGATAACGCCGTAAGAGATACAGATATTTCTAACCCTGTTAATACAGGGGCTGCAGATGATAGAAGTTGTTATGCCGATTATAAAGAAAGTACCATTAACGGAAAAGTTTGGGGGGTGTACAATATCACTGCTGGATCAAATCATATAGATACAAATGGTTTACAGCCAAGGATAGAGCGTTCTTTAAGTAGGTCTCAAACCAATACTATTGGCAGTTATGCGAGATTTACAGGAACTGTTAGAATTTTAGAAACAGGAAAAACCAGTAATATAAATAATGATGGAACTTATATCATGCAAGCTAAAGGCAAGCACACAGGAGGTGGCGGTTCTCCAGATCCTGCCATTTGTTTATATTTAGCAAAACCTGTTTATGGACCAGATGAAAATGGGAATCAAGTACAGGTGTCTTTTGATATTTATAGAGAGCAAATTAACTTTAGAGGAGGCTCTGGTTCTGTAGGACGTGATGTTGTTTTTCTTAAAAACGTACCTAAGAATGAAGAAACTAGTATCGTTTTAGAGGTAGGTTTTAGAGCAGACCCTAGCGATCCTACTAAAAAAATACATTATGCGGATGCAGTAATAGGCGGAACAGAGTTTAATTGGAATATCCCTGAACCAGAAAAAGGGACACAGTCTGGGATTAGATACGGTGCCTACCGTGTGAAAGGTGGAAGAGCTCAAATTCGATGGGCTAATACCACCTATAAAAAAGTTGAAAAATAAGCGTATAGGGTGTAAAATACTAAAAAAAGCCGTCTTAACAGGACGGTTTTTTTAGTTTTAAAACATATCATAAAGATAGGTGGTAATACAGCCTTTTCCGTTTTTTAAAACATGATGGTGAAGTACATGTTTTGTTTTAATTTTTAAGTTGAAAGGTGCATCTAAAAGGTCTACGCCACTACCATGCTTTAATCGTATGCCTTGTCCAGAAATGAGGTCTTTATTAGGAAGAAAGTCTGCTTCGGGCAAGTGTTCGGTTAATATAATGTATTTGTAGTTAGATAATTTAGAGACAATGCTTTGTATTTCTGCGTTCGATAGGTGTTGCAAGACCTGTCTTAAAATAATAACATCTGCTTTTGGAAGTGGAGCCTTTGCAATATCTAAGCAACGAAACTCTAAATGTGGCGCTTGGTATTTTAATTGATTTCTGTTAATGAGTGCCTCCACAATATCTATAGCAGTATAGTGGCTAGAGTAGACCATAAGTTGGCGTCCAATATTAAAATCGCCACATCCCAGATCGCAAACGTTTAAAAGCGGTTGGTGCGCATTTAAGAAAGTTTTCACCGCCTCTACATAAGGTACTGTAATGTCTAGATCGTGAGACCCTGCCCCCGAATAAAAATCATGGGTTTTACCTCCCCAAAGGTGTTGCTCATAAATTTGAGTCATAGCCGCCTTTGTAGGCCAGGGTGTTTTTGTTTTTTTAGGCATTTATTGCTGTAGCTTAGAGAATAAATCCCAAACGACAACACCACAGCTTACAGCGATATTTAAAGAATGTTTTGTGCCAAATTGGGGAATTTCAATAACGACATCACTAGCAGATACAACATCTTGAGCAACACCTTTAACTTCATTGCCAAATACAAGAGCATAGTTGCAATTTGGAGACGCTTTAAAGTCGGTGAGTTGGGTGGCATGCTCTGCTTGTTCAATAGCACAAACTGTAGTGCCTTTGGCCTTAAGCTGCGCTACAAGGTCTGCTGTGTTTGCAACGTATTCCCAAGCTACAGTATCTGTGCTGCCTAATGCTGTTTTATGAATGTCTTTATGAGGTGGTGTCGCTGTAATACCACAGAGGTAAATTTTTTCAATTAAAAAGGCATCGCTTGTTCGAAACACAGCACCAATATTATTTAAGCTTCTAATGTTATCTAAAACAATACAAATAGGGGTCTTTTTTGCAGCTTTAAAATCGTCTGTACTCAATCGAACTAACTCGCTATTTTTTAATTTGCGCATGGCGTTTTCTTTTAGGTTGCTAGAAGTAAGCCTTCTAATTTGTTGAAATCTCGCTCCAATTGTAGATAACTTCTAAGTGGTTCGGTTAAAATCACTTGAAATTAATGGTACATTGCAAGCTACAATTTTGTCAAAAATAAGATTTAAAAACTACTTACCATTGGCTAAAAAAGCAAAAAAAGAAACGCCGTTAATGAAACAATACAATGCGATTAAAGCAAAGTATCCAGATGCTTTATTGTTGTTTCGTGTTGGGGATTTTTATGAAACGTTTGGGGACGATGCTGTAAAAACAGCGGGGATTCTTGGAATTATTTTAACGAAACGTGGCGCTGGAAGTGAAAGTGAGACGGCTTTGGCAGGATTTCCACACCACTCCTTAAATACCTATTTACCTAAATTAGTAAAAGCCGGAGAACGTGTAGCTATTTGCGATCAATTAGAAGATCCTAAACAAACTAAAACCATTGTAAAGCGTGGTGTAACCGAACTCATTACACCTGGCGTGGCACTAAATGATGAGGTATTAGTGTCTAAATCGAACAACTTTTTATGTGCAGTACACTTTGGTAAAAAGCACATTGGGATTGCTTTTTTAGACATTTCAACTGGCGAATTTTTAACTGCTCAAGGGCATGCCGAGTATATTGCTAAACTGCTTCAAAATTTTGGGCCAAGCGAAGTTTTAGTATCTAAACAAAAACGCAGCTTATTTAATGATACCTTTGGTACTGAGTTCCATACGTTTTTTTTGGAAGATTGGGTGTATCAAACCGATTATACAAACGAAACCTTAACGAAGCATTTTCAAACCACAACTTTAAAAGGTTTTGGGGTAGAGGGATTACATGAAGGTTGTATTGCTTCGGGTTCTATTTTACACTATCTAGGCGAAACACAGCACCATAAACTAGAGCATATTTCTTCTATTTCTAGAATAGCAGAGGATGATTATGTGTGGATGGATAAATTTACAATTCGAAATTTAGAATTGTACAGCTCTACCAATTACAATGCCGTAACCCTATTAAGTGTTATCGATAAAACCATTTCGCCTATGGGGGCAAGGCTGTTAAAGCGCTGGCTGGCATTACCGCTTAAAAATGGCGATAAAATAAAGCAACGGCACGAGGTGGTACGCTTTTTTACCCAAACCGATGAGGTGCTTACCTCGGTTCAAAACCACATTAAAAGTATTGGAGATTTAGAACGTTTAATTTCTAAAATTGCAACAGGAAAAGTTAACCCTAAAGAGGTTGTACAGCTTAAAAATTCTCTAGAGGCCATTGTGCCGATAAAAGCTATAGCTTCTAATTGCTCAAATACATCTTTACAAGCTATTGGTGCTAATTTAGAGAGTTGTGATGCATTGCGAGATAAAATAAAGCAAACCTTAAACGAAGAAGCGCCTGTAAATGTATTAAAAGGCAATAGCATTACGGCTGGGGTTTCCTCAGAATTAGATGAACTTAGAGTGCTGTCCCAATCAGGAAAAGACTATCTCGATAAAATGCTAGAGCGCGAAAGTGAACGTACAGGCATTACCTCATTAAAAATAGCATCTAATAATGTATTTGGCTATTACATAGAAGTACGCAATACGCATAAAGATAAGGTGCCAGAAGAATGGATTCGAAAACAAACCTTAGTCAATGCCGAACGTTATATAACGGAAGAACTTAAAACCTATGAGGCAAAGATTTTAGGGGCAGAAGAGCGTATTTTAACTATTGAGCAAGAGGTGTTTTCAGAATTAGTGGTTTGGATGCATCAATACATTAAAGTAGTACAACAAAATGCCCATTTAATAGGACAATTAGATTGTTTGTCTGGCTTTGCGCAATTGGCAAATACACGTAATTATGTATGTCCTGTTATAGAGGATAGTTTTGCTTTAGAAATTAAAGCAGGGCGCCACCCTGTTATAGAACAGCAATTGCCTATAGGAGAAGTTTATATTGCTAACGATGTGTTTTTAGATCGTAGTACCCAACAAATTATTATGATTACAGGGCCTAATATGTCTGGTAAATCGGCCATATTACGCCAAACTGCATTAATTGTGCTATTGGCTCAAATGGGGAGTTTTGTGCCAGCAGAAGCTGCACGTATTGGTTTGGTAGATAAGATTTTTACCAGAGTAGGTGCTAGTGATAATATTTCTATGGGAGAGTCTACGTTTATGGTAGAGATGAATGAAACAGCGTCTATACTAAATAATATATCAGACCGCAGTTTGGTATTGTTAGACGAAATAGGGCGTGGCACCAGTACTTACGATGGAATTTCTATTGCTTGGGCCATTAGTGAGTATTTGCATGAGCACCCTGCAAAACCTAAAACTTTGTTTGCAACCCATTACCATGAGCTAAATGAAATGGCAGAAACCTTTGTTCGAGTTAAAAATTTTAATGTCTCAGTAAAAGAGCTAGCACATAACGTCTTATTTTTAAGAAAACTGGTAGAAGGAGGTAGCGCCCATAGTTTTGGAATTCATGTCGCAAAAATGGCGGGTATGCCCTCGCAAGTGTTGCGTCGCGCTAACAAAATGTTGAAAAAATTAGAGCAGTCACATTCTAATGAAGCACTCACGGATAAGGTAAAGACGATAGATGACGATTTGCAGCTTAGTTTTTTTAATTTAGACGACCCGTTGTTAGAAGATATTAAGGATGAAATTTTAGAGACTGATATTGATACGCTTACGCCAGTAGAAGCGCTCATGAAACTTAATGAAATTAAGCGCATGTTGGTAAAGAAAAAGCAAGGTTAAAAATATTTTTATTTTTTTTTAAAAAATACTTTGCAGTTCTTAGAAATAGTTTAAATTTGCATCCGCAATCGAGAGGTTGTTTGTTCATATAAAGACTGCGAAAGTAGCTCAGGGGTAGAGCATCACCTTGCCAAGGTGGGGGTCGCGGGTTCAAATCCCGTCTTTCGCTCTGAAACTTTCTTGAAAATATACCAATGCTGAAGTGGTGGAATTGGTAGACACGTTGGACTTAAAATCCAATGGACATTAGTCCGTACGGGTTCAAGTCCCGTCTTCAGTACTAAACCTCTTGTTAATCTTTTAGATTTTCAAGAGGTTTTTTTAGTTTTATACCTTATGTAAAAGATAGAGATGCGCAAAGCGAGTTGAAATGTCGTTTTTTTACAAGTGTTCCAGATGTATTTATGTCATTTTTGTAGACTAAAATAAATACTCATGGAAAAAATTATGATAGTACATGCGCAGGTAAAAGCAACAAAAATTGAATTGTTTTTGCAATTAGCTCAGCCCATGGTAAAAGCGAGCCTTTCTGAAAGTGGTTGCTTAGCTTACGAACTTACGAGAAATGTTCAGGCTCCTAATGAATTTCTCATATATGAAAAGTATAAAGATGAAGCGGCGCTGCTAAAGCATAAAACCTCTTCGCATCTTAAAACATTTACAGATGCTGTAATGCCATTATTAAGTGGAGCACCTTTAATGAATGTGTATCATGTTGAACAATAAATCGTACCAACCCACTGCTTTTTTATCTAAATACATAGACCGATTGTATGTGTTTGAAAAATCGAGTGCAACTAATTTTGAACTTCCAGCAGTGCTACCTGGTACAGGTTTGGAATTGGTATTTTATTTAGGGGAGCCTTTATCGGTTAAGAACAAGCTGCTCCCTAAAGCGCATACGGTATGTCCAAGACGCATCTTTCATTTTGATAAAGTGCAACAGGTTTCCTTTATATCGGTACGTTTTAAAAGAGGGGCTTTCAGGCATTTTTCACCCATCCCATTTTCCAAGCTTAATGATGCATTTTATGCTGTGCAAGAGCTATGGGGAGAATCTGGACGAAAGTTGTTAAGTCGTTTAGAGGAAAATACAACACTGAGCGCCAATATTGAAATTATTGAAGCCTTTCTAATAAGGGTATTTCATACCTATCATAAGATAGAAAATGACAAATGGGATCCTATTATAGAAGAACTGTATTATAATTTTAATACCCGTACAATAAAACAAGTGGCAGATAAAGCCAATTTAAGTAACCGTCAGTTTGAAAGAGGCTTCAAAGCGCAATTTGGCGTTACTGCCAAAACATTCCAGAAAATTACAAGGTTTGAAGATGTGGTAAAGCAATTGCTTTTAGGTAAAACACCAAAATATTTAGACACCATCTTAGATCAAGGGTATTTCGATCAAAGTCATTTCATTAAAACCTTTAAGTCTTTGGTTCAAAAAACACCCAAAGCGTATTTTGTAGCTGAAAATTTTGAGACGCATTTCTACCATCATTCCATGCGTGAAAGCTGCACTGGTACGTCTTCTAATTGATAGTGGTATGGCAGGGTAATATGTTGTTTTACAGTATATATGACGGTTTGAGCTAATAAAAACTAACAATTCTTTATAATCGGGTAAAATACGTATAAATGTTAAGGTTTTTCCACAGTAAACTTTAAAGTATGAGGCCTATCTTTGTAGTATAAACGAACATATAGATTGATCCCTCAATTTTTTGTTGGTAATAGCAATTTACAATTCACAGACCCTATGGAGGTGAGAGACCCATAGGGTTTTCTTCATTTATACGTGTCTGTTTGGGTTTGAAAGGTCTAAATAGATACTTTACAACGAAATAAATGAGGCATATAATTTAAAAATTGTACTTTTCGACCTCATAAAATATCTATGAAGCGGTTTTATTTTATCCTTTTAGTTTTAATAAGCTATTCTTGCGACTATTTTAACGTAAAAAAAACATCTTCCGAAGCTATTTTAAAGGAAGAATTACAAACGTTTAACTGGGATGATGTGGATAATTATCCTTCGTTTTCAACCTGTGATAGTCTTACTTCTAAAGCAGAACAGGAGTCCTGTTTTGAGACCACACTCACCAATACAATAACCCGTCACCTTCAACATCAAATTATAGTGGTTACAAAAGACGTTAATGATACTTTAAAACTTAAACTGGAAATTTCCAATCAAGGTAAAGTAGAAATTAAGGCCATAACGATGGATAGTTTAACACAGCAACAAATACCAGAATTAGAAACTTTAATTTTGGAAAGTATGGATGACTTGCCAACAGTGTTTCCAGCATTAAAGCGTGGTCAACACGTGACAACTACTTTTGAATTGCCCTTAATTGTAAAAGTAGATTAGGGGGGATTTATAAGTCCGCTGTTTTTTTATTTTTTAAAAGTGCGCCCTTTCCATTGGTATCCCTTCCATAAAGTCAATAAGGCCACATAAAAACTAAATATAGGGTACAGGCAAAAACTAGAAAAAACACTCTTGACTATGCGTTGCGGTTTAAAAAATAATGCAGTGGTATAAAGGAGTAATATATCTGTAGCGAATTTAAGTGTAAAAATGTAAAACCCTGCCTTTAGTGATAAGCTTCCAAAAAGAATACAAAGGGGCACGATTAACAAACTAAAATTCATAAGTAATACGGTAGCGCCAGTAGTTTTGGCAAAGGCACTATTGTAGGCACTTGTTTTGGCAGCCCAACGCATACGTTGCTGTATAAGGGCGGGCCAGGAGTGTTGCGCATTGGTGGTCACAATAGCTTGCTGGCATTTTAAATAGTGGATAGCTTGGGGAGCGAGTTGCACTGCTTTTTCTAATAAAAAGATATCATCGCCACTAGAAATATTTGTATTGCCTTTAAAGCCATTTACTTTGG
>CAZLTR010000026.1:13541-18413 GCA_964562415.1 uncultured Hyunsoonleella sp.
TTTATAGGCCAGATTAGCACCATTACATAAGAAAGGCTGTTTTAAACCAAAGCCGCCAATAGTTGCGCCTTGTAAACTTATAAGGTCTAAAAGCTGAAATCGATTTAAAAAGGTATCTGTACTAGTGTAGGTAACGGGGCCAGCAATACAAGCTGCGTTGTGGTGTTGTATGTAAGTATTATAACGTTCTAACCACTGTTTTGGCAGCACACAATCGGCATCTGTAGTAATAATCCATTCATGTTTAGCCTTCGCTATAGCTGTAGTAATAGCATCTTTTTTTGGGGCAGCAGTTTGGCGCTCATTAGCAATAACACGTAACGGTATAGGCGTGATTTGCGCGTCTAAAAAAGACGAAATACGAAATACTGAATCGTCTTCAGAAGCATCATCTACACAAATGACTTCAAAATGCGTATGGGGATAGTCTAAAGCTTGCAACGATTTTAGCAAAGGTAGTAGGTTTGCAGATTCGTTTCTAAATGGAATAACTATAGAAAATTTTACCTGAGCTGCTTTTGCCTTTTGTCTAAAGACAGGCACCTTAGTAAAGCCCCAACTCAAACTGGTGATAATTACCACATAACCCAAAGTAATTAGACTAATGCTTAGAATCATAGACTAAGGCTTTAGGAGGGGTAAAGGTAATGACGTAAAAACAGCCAACAATACTAGGCAGTACAAAATTAAAGCTCCACATAAGTGTTGTAATACTAAGAACTACCAGTTCGTTAACTTGAGCGAAAGTAAATAAAAATACAGCCACACTGCCTTTAAGTACAACATCGAATATAAAAATAGTAGGTATAAGAGAACTAATAAGATATGAGGTTGTAATTAGAGACATGCTTTCCCAATAAGAGAGTTCTATTTTAAAAAATACTAATAAGCTATAAAATTGAAAAGAGAATACCATATATCTCGTTAGCGATAACAAAAAGCCTATTACCAATAACGATTTAGAGAAATGTTTCAAAGCCTTCGCAATACGAGTTTGTAATGGCCAAGTGAAACGGTTGGTTTTTAGGAAAATAAATCCCCCCAAACTAAGCAGTACTATTGCGATAGCAGCGCTAACTAATTTTGTGCTATTTAAGCTCAGGGCATAGTGCTGTATAAAACTGTACAAACCTAAGCAGCCCAAAATTAAGGTTACACTCATTTGTAAAAGGTGACTAAGCAAAGTTGCAAACATTATTTTTTTTCTATGCGGTGCAGTAAAATACATGGCTTTAGCGCCGTACTCGCCAATTCTGTTGGGTGTGAATAATGAAGCAGTCAACGCCCCTAGGCTTTGGGCTAGAGCACTTTTAAAAGAGGTGTTATGTATGGCGTTTGCGAAGTATTTCCATTTCAATATTTCTAAAAACCAGTTGCAAAAGGACAATAAAAATAACACAAATAGGTTTTTAAAAGAAAAAATATTATTTTTTGAAACGAAATCTAGAAAAAGAGGCCAACTCAAACGAGAATCTTGAGTGAGTTTGTAATAAACAAAGTAAGAAGCACTAATTATAATACTTAATTTGATAAGTACAACAAAGAATTGTTTAGATTTGTATGATAGGTAATATTGCATGTTTTGAAGCTGCAATGTAACCATTAATGTTTTTATGTACATAACAAAACCGAAACATAAACGAATAGTTTTAACCATTTGCCTTGGATGGCTTTGTGCATTAGCGGTTGCTCAAGGCGACATGTCTACCATAAAAGGGCAAATTGCTTTAGGGGTAAATCACCCTTTTAAATCTGGTTTTGTAGATGGTTTTGAGGCTAAGCCTGCAAACTTCCCAACAGTAAATTTAGGAGTGCAATATATGTTTAAACCTATTTTAGGTGCTAAATTAGATTATGGGTTTCATCGCATTTCCAGTAGCAATAGTTCGCAAACTACTTTTAAATTAAATTATGCGCGGGTTAATTTGCAATTGGTTTACGATGCTTCTGGTCTTTTCTATGTGTCACCAAGAACAGGGGTGTTTTTGCATGCAGGACCTGGACTGTCTTTTGTAAAACCACTAGGGGATTTTACCGCAAATGACCTCTCTTTTCTAAATACGATGGGAGGTATAGAGTTGCATTATGGTATTTTAGATACCATATCTCTTTATGCAGATGTATCTTATATTGCAAGTTTTGCCAGTGATTTCGATCCAACCTCTACAGGCCTAGGCGCTTTTAATGGAAATTTACTAACCGTAACATTTGGAGTCTCTCTATCGTTGAGCGGCTGCTACTATTGTAATAGGTAATGCGTAAAGAAAAAATTATATTAGGCATCGATCCAGGAACAACTATTATGGGATTTGGGTTGATAAAAGTAGTGGGTAAAACCATGACCTTTTTGCAAATGAATGAGTTGGACTTGAAAAAGTACGACGACCATTATTTAAAATTAAAACTTATTTTCGAGCGCACCATACAACTTATAGATACTTACCACCCCGATGAGATCGCTATTGAAGCCCCTTTCTTTGGTAAAAATGTGCAGAGTATGTTAAAATTAGGAAGAGCGCAAGGTGTAGCTATGGCTGCAGGATTAAGTAGAGAAGTACCCATTACAGAATATTTGCCTAAAAAAATTAAAATGGCCATTACAGGCAATGGTAATGCCAGCAAAGAACAAGTTGCTAAAATGTTACAAAGTATGCTGGGCTTAAAGACACTTCCTAAGAATTTAGATGCTACAGATGGTTTGGCGGCTGCCGTATGTCATTTCTACAACTCAGGACGCATAGAGCTAGGTAAAAGTTATTCTGGTTGGGCAAGTTTTGTAAAGCAAAATCCAAATAAAATAGATTAACCTCTATTAAAAGCTCTTTTTTAGAAACATAACCTTTAGTATTTAAGACAAATTTTGTAAAAAAAAATAAATTATCGCAGGCATTTATATACATATACCGTTTTGCAAGCAAGCTTGCTATTATTGCGATTTCCACTTCTCAACATCTCTTAAAAAGAAAGATGAGATGCTGCAAAGTCTTGTTAAAGAGATGGCGCTACGGCAGCATGAATTAGGAGACGTTAAGATAGAAACTATTTATTTTGGAGGAGGTACACCAAGCCTATTAACAACCGAAGACATCACTAAACTTATACAAGAGGTGCAGCATTGTTTTAATGTGATTGCGACACCAGAAATTACTTTAGAAGCCAACCCAGATGATCTTAGCGACTCTGTAATACAGGCTTTAGCAGCAAGTCCTGTAAACCGATTAAGTATAGGAGTGCAGTCGTTTTTTGAACGCGATTTGAAGCTTATGAATCGCGCGCATAATGCGGAAGAAGCCCAACGTTGTTTAAAAACAGCCAGATTGTATTTTAAAAACATATCTGTAGACTTAATATATGGGATCCCAGGCCTTACAAAAGATGAGTGGTTAGAAAATATAGAAACAGTATTACAATATGATATTCCTCATGTATCCTGTTATGCCTTAACTGTCGAACCTAAAACAGCCTTAGAAACCTTTATTCGAAAAGGTGTAATACCACCAATAAGTGATGCGCTTGCGCAAGAGCAATTTGAAATTTTAAACACTGTGTTAGACGCTAATGGTTTTGTAAATTATGAACTGTCTAATTTTGGAAAACCTAACTTTTTTAGCAAGAACAATTCTGCTTATTGGCAAGGGAAATCGTATTTGGGCATTGGCCCCTCTGCGCATTCGTTTAACGGTGACCAACGCAGCTGGAACGTGTCTAACAATACAACCTATATAAAGCAAATTCAACAAGGGTTGCTGCCTCTAGAGGTAGAAACTCTTTCGGTAACAGATAAGTTTAATGAGTATGTCATGACGGGCTTAAGAACCATTTGGGGAGTGAATCTGGAGAGAATAGCGCAAGACTTTGGGCCATTATATAAAGATTATCTTTTAGAGCAAGCCGAAGTTTATATTAACACACATTTATTGTATATTGATGATGCCACATTGTTAACCACTAAAAAAGGGAAATTTTTAAGCGACGGTATAGCGTCTAATCTTTTTAAAATTAATTTATCTTGATAGCAACGATACAATATAACTCTAGAAAACTACAAATAGATTTTACAAAACCTTTGGATCTTTCCATGCCGTTAAGCGCTTCTACAGACAATGTAAATGCCTGGTATTTGGAAGCGCCAACAATCACCCCTGTTGTAGATGGCGACTGGGTGGCAGCGGTAAAGCACGGTGCTTGTGTTAATTTTAACACAATAACGTTTAATCCGCATGCGCATGGCACGCACACCGAATGTGTGGGTCATATTACCGAAGAGGTACATTCAATCAATCAAAATTTAAAGCAGTTCTGGTCTCTAGCAGAAGTTATAACCATTGCGCCAGAGCGTAGTAACGACGATTTTGTGATTTCTAAAAAACAGCTTCAATTTGCGCTAGGCAATAAAAAACGAGACGCTGTAGTTATACGCACTTTGCCCAATACCACCGAAAAATTAACACAGCAGTATTCTAATACCAATCCTACCTATATGCAAGAAGGCGCTGCCTTATACTTAAAGCAAAAAGGGATTAAACATGTATTGATTGATTTGCCTAGTGTAGATAAAGAAAAAGACGATTGCCAATTATTAGCGCATCACGCCTTCTGGAATACCAAAGGGAAACTGCGTATGGATGCTACCATTACAGAATTTATTTATGTTCCTAACGCTGTAGAAGATGGGGAATACTTTTTAAATTTACAGATAGCACCTTTCGAGAATGATGCAACACCAAGTAAACCGATTTTATATAAAGTTTTGAACTAATGGGAACATTTTTTGCCATAATTATAGGAGCTCTAGTCACTTTAGGAGGCGTTACCGTTGTAAAGTCTTTTAAAAAAAAGCAACTGGTACAGGCCCAATCTACAATCTTGTTG
>CAZLTR010000026.1:18423-27506 GCA_964562415.1 uncultured Hyunsoonleella sp.
ATAAAAAAGGTGTGTAAATTTATTACTGTAGAAGGTGATTTTGCAGAAATTTACCATTACGAAGATGTTAAAGAACGGTTTTTAAAATTAATCTCCAGCAAAAAAAAGGCACTGGTAGTCATTAATGCAAAAGCCCAAGTAGGTTACGACTTATCTAAAATACAGCTCGATGCAAATACCGTAAATAAACAAATTGTTTTGCGCTATTTCCCGCAACCAGAAGTGTTGTCTATAGAAACTAATTTAAATTATTACGATAAGACCGATGGGTATTTTAATAAATTTGAAGCCAACGATTTAACTGGGTTACACAACGAAGCCAAAGCGCACATTCAAGTGAAAATTCCGCAAAGTGGCTTAATTCAAGCGGCACAGAAGGAGGCCTTGGAAACCATTTTACTTATAGAAACTATTGTAGAAACCATTGGCTGGACCTTAGATTACTCGGCGTTAAAGTTGGAAGATAATTCTACAAAAGCATTGCCCAAATAATGATAGAGATTTCAACAGATAAAAGTAGGCTTCAAATAGACGTGATTCATCGTTTTTTAGCACAGACCTATTGGGCTAAAGGGCGTTCCTTAGCAGCAGTTAAGAAAACGATAGAACATTGTTTGTGTTTTGGAGTTTATTTGGAAAATGAACAAATAGGTTTTGCTCGTGTTACCACAGATTATACGGTTTTTGCTTATCTTATGGATGTGTTTGTAATACCAGAGCATAGAGGAAAAGGCTACGCTAAAATGTTAATGCAAAGCATTACAGAAGCTCCTGAGTTAAGTGCCTGTAAAACATGGTTACTTAAAACGGCAGATGCTCACGGTTTATACGAACAATTTGGATTTACGACCGTAGCAGCACCAGAAATTTTGATGGAGCGTAAATTATAAATTTAGGATATAATGATAGACGTAGAAACGATAAGAGCATATTGTTTGAGCAAAAAAGCAGCCAGCGAAAGTTTTCCTTTCGATGAAGATACTTTGGTTTTTAAAGTATTAGGAAAAATGTTTGCATTAGTCCCTTTAAAAAAATGGGAAAGTGGAACGGCAACACTAAATCTTAAGGCCGATCCAGACTATGCTTTAGAATTACGAGCGTCTTATACTAGCATTCGTCCTGGGTTTCATATGAATAAGAAACATTGGAATACCTTATACTTGCATGAAGGCGAATTGGAGCTTTCATTGGTAAAAACACTTATTGACCATTCTTACGATAGAGTGGTAATGGGCATGACCAAAAAAATGAGAGCTCAGTTAAATTCGTAGTATCTCATTACAACTACTAGCGGTTTAAAACGTATCATTGTACTAAAACAAAACAACCATGAGTGTACTACAAACGCTTAAAGATAGAAGTAATAACAGCTGCGAATTATGTGGCGATACCACTAGCTTACAGCAATACATCCTACCGCCTTCTCTAAATGAAAGTGTCGATACTTCTATTTTGGCTTGTAAGACCTGCCTAGACCAAGTAGAAGCACGTGAGGTCATGGTCCCCAACCATTGGCGCTGTTTAAATGATAGCATGTGGAGTGAGCATGTTGCAGTGCAGATTATGGCCTGGCGTATGCTACAGCGCTTGCGGCATGAAGGCTGGCCTAAAGACTTGTTGGATATGATGTATTTAACAGATGAGGCTTTAGCTTTGGCGAGAGCAACAGGAGAAGATAAGGAAGAAAGCGAGAAAATTATACATAGAGATGTGAATGGTGTGGTATTGGCGCAAGGCGATGCCGTAGTACTTATAAAGGACCTAAAGGTAAAAGGGTCTAGTATGGTGGCCAAGCAAGGCACTGCAGTGCGAAACATTCGTTTAGACCGTGATAATGCCGAATATATAGAAGGTAAAGTAGGCGGGCAACATATTGTGATTATTACTGCTTATGTCAAGAAATTATAGAAAGTTAAAACTTTAATGTGTTGTTTTTATGGTCTATGTTATACCACTATTATTGTTTTTTTTGGTGCTGTTCCTACTGTATAGAAAACCAATAGCAAAAACATTTAACAAGAACAGTGTAACTAGAGTGAAACCTTTTCCAGAGTATTGGGAGCGTGTGTTGTTGGATAAGGTATTGTTTTATGAAAAACTTCCTAAACATAAGCGACAAGAATTTCAACGTAAGATGATGGTATTTCTTAGCGAAACGCATATAGAAGCGGTTCATTTTGAATTAGAAAATCTGGATACCATTTTCGTGGCAGCCAGTGCTGTGATTCCTGTATTTAGGTTCCCATCATGGCACTATGCCAATTTAAGTACTGTTTTAATATACCCCGATTATTTCGATGCCAACTTATCGTTAACGTCTAAGGCAGAAACACGGCGTATAGCGGGTTTGGTAGGGACAGGACGTTTTAAAAATCAAATGATTCTATCTCGAAAAGCGTTGCATCATGGTTTTGTAAATGCTACAGATAAGGGCAATACAGCCATACATGAATTTGTGCACCTTTTAGATGGTGCCGATGGTGTTATAGATGGCATCCCAGAGCAACTATTAGAACATCAATATATTACACCTTGGTTGGTTTTAATGCATAAGGAAATGGAAGCGATAAACAAGGATGCTTCCGATATAAGAAATTATGGCGGCACGAGTCAAACCGAGTTTTTTGCTGTAGCTTCAGAGTATTTTTTTGAACGCCCAGCCTTATTTAAGCGTAAACATCCAGAGCTTTACGACATGTTAGCGCGCTGTTTTTCTAAACCGAGTTAGTACAGCGCCTATTTATTTAGTCTGTAGTATCCGCAATAATCTTCCATTCACCATCAATTTTTTTAAAGACTAACATAAAAATACCATCGGCATTGCCTTTCTCTCTTTTAATGTGGTATTCTCCTAAAACATAATAAGCTTCTGGTGCAATGTTGGTCACTGCATTAATTCTATAGCTTAGTTTACCCGTGTAAGCAGCTGTAGGGTAGTAGGTTAAATAATGGTCTAAGGTAGCGTCCCAGCCGTAAGTAACCCCTTTTTTACCATAAAATGCTAGCGCATCATTATGCCAATAGGCTTCCATAAAAGTTTCTATATCATTATTAGACCAAGCAATACGCTGTTTTTTTAGAACTTTTTGTATGGCTTTGATATCTGCATCTTTATTAATTTGAGCATGGCTAAAGCCAAATGCTAATATGATAAGAAGTAGGAGTGTTTTTTTCATGAGGATTTGTTTGTTCTATTTTGAAATGTGCTGGTAAAAATAAAGTAATACAATTAGTATTTTAATTTTTAGAAGCACAAATCACAATTTTTAGGCTACAAGAAAAAAAAAGTAATGTGTTTACAAAAAATTAACAAAATCCTAACTATTACATAATCTGCTGTTTAGGTGCTTAAAAAAGCCAGTTGGGCCCTGAAATTAAATTTTAGGATGTCACTCATCGATAAAATTGGCATGCCGTTTGCGTTCAGCCAAAGTACTTGCTATTGGTCGAAAAATATGTACAATTAAATAAATGAATAATACTTTTACATTAAGAATAAGAAGATTAATAGCCCACAAATTTATTGTTCAATTACAAAAACGAATATATTATGGATTTAAGAATAACGAGTTGTAATAACTTTTTTAAGCTAAAAGGCATTTTAAACAAAGAGAATATCGCAGTATTCAAAGAAGAGTTTCAAGAGGCTTTTTACAGATTTAATGCTTTAACAATTAGTGTAGAAGATTTAGAGAGTATAGATCGCTCAGGTGTTAATGCTTTAACAGAGTTACATTCCAAATCAATTTTACAAAATGTGCAACTGTCTATTGTTGGACTAGGTTGTAAAGAGCTTTACGACCATTTTAAAACACAGGAAACACAAGAGGTTGCCGCTGCTTAATTAGTAGAGTACCCTTAGTTATATATAAAAAGCCAGTAATTCTTAGAATTACTGGCTTTTTATATATTGAACTCATCTTGACGTTTTCTATTTCCTAAAAAATGGCTAAAATTCACCCCTATTTCGTTACTTTTTTTGTCCGTAGCGCTGCTATGAGCTTCAAAAAGTGCCTCATCTGGTTAAATTTCAACTCATTTTCGGTTAAAAACAAAACGTCAAGATGAGTTCATTGATACCTTAATTAAAACGACTATGAAAGTGGTTAGTGTGTTTATAGTAAACGTTTGATCATTTTATAACGGCACAATAACTTTTATTAAAAAGTAGTTTAAGCTTTTTTTTCTTCTTTTTCCTTAGTGAGTTTTTGTCCTCGATTGATGCACCATTGTATAATAGTTTTATCAACTAACCAATTCAAAGTAAAAGCGATACAGAAAATTGTAAATAAATTTTTAGTGTCGTGGTTATTTGAAAATAACAATTCCGATAGGGTAATAGATAGTGGTACAATAAATAATTTTACAAATGTCATTCCCATTTTACTAAATTATCAATATTTACTTTTGTGATTGGATCCAAAGGATAAGCTACAGCAAAAACAGTTCGCTTTACTAAAGCGAACTGTTTTTAATTTGTTAAAAGATGAATTTGGAATATTACAAGAGAGACTTCAGAATGCGTTCAAATTCCTCTCCAGTCCCCATTTCTCTTTTTCCATTTCTTATGTAAGATCGAATGCCTCTTTTTATAGTCTTAACGTTACCATTTTTAGCGATAAAAATGTTTTTCGGATAGGAACTTACTCCTAATGTATTTAAATATTCTCTTGCTCCAATAATTGTAGTAAAATTAAAATCTTGTGTTTTAAAAAAATCTAAGATGGTTGTTTTGTTATCAAAAGTAATAGATATAAAGTGAATTTCGTTTTTATACTTTTCGGCAAGCTTATTCAAAATAGGTATTTCTTTAACACAGGGTTTACATCTAGTAAACCATAAGTTTATCATAATAGGCTTTCCTTTTAAATCGCTTAAAGTTATGGGTTCGCCGTTTATAGTTTTAAAAGTCGCTTCTGGTAATTTTTTATTGATATAATCATAGATTTTTTCTTTGGGACGGTTTATAGAGCTAACTTTAATACTATGCTTGAAGGTTTTTATAATAGAGTCATTAGAAACGATACTGTCTACTGGTATATATTTTATTTCAGCATTGGGACCGTATTTTTTTTTAATTTTGATATTGTTTTTTGATTTAAAGGTTTCAAAATCACTTTTAGTATAGATTTTGTTAGACGACTGAAATTTATAATAGGTTTGAGACTCTGAGGTGTTTATAAAACCTGCGGCTAAGAAAAACGTGATGGAGAATACGAATGAAGTCATAGTTTTAGAATTTATTTAAAGTGTTTGTTTTTTATTTTCTTTAGTAAAAAATATGGAAGGTTTGGGTAAGGCTCCACAATTTTCTTTTCATCTTCTGTCATTTCTCTATATAATTTATCCATTAGCAAAATATCTTCATACTTGTATGTCTTTTTTGCTTTAAAGGATTCTTCATTGATTTTTTTTACAACTGTATTATACTCTTGGACTGTTTTAGAGTGTTTTTTTTCGCTTAACGTCTTACGCTTCATAAAAGCTTCTAATGTCAACGGGTGAAATAGTTCGATTTCCCTAGTTGTGAAATTGTTATAAATAGTTTTTATTTGATTTTTAAGAAGTAAAATTTCTGAAGCATAATCTCTATCCTCATTTGAAACACCGTTGTAGTATGATGCATATTTTAGTAGCAGATTGTAGTAAAGATTGTAATTTTTTTTTAAGACAATGTTTTCGTAACCTTCTTTAGTATAAGCAAAAATGCAATCTATTTTTGATGTAGGGCCGTTATCGACTGTTATGTATCTACGCCCTTTTCGATGGTATACGATAGTATTAAAGTCGAAGGTTTGCTGCGATGCTTTATTAAGACGAATACCGTCAATAATGAGTAGTGTATCAGATGTTTTAAGGACTGTTAACTGTTTTTGTGTTGTTTGTTCTATGCTATGGTGAATAGAGGGCTTAAATTTTCGGTATTTTTTTACTGTTTTTTGCTGTTCATGGGTCATCATGTTATAGATTTCTACAGCCTCAATATGTTTGTCTAAGAATATTCTATTTGTTTGTTCATAATCGGTGATAAATTTCCTGTATTTGGCCATCATAGCTTCTGTGACCCCTTGGTTGTAAGTGTTTAGTGTTGTGTTATTTGTAGCTTTAGGAGGAGATGATAGGATTTGTTTTGTGCTAAAACTAAAAATCAAGATTCCTAAAAATGGAATGAAAAGGACGCTTCGTAGTTGTAACGTCGCTTTTTTTGTAGTTGTCTTAAGCATAAGGAGTCTATTTCTTATTGGAGCGTAATTTATAGCATGAGTTATCGTATTGTCTAAAAGCGGCATTGATAAGCTAAGAAGTAGGATTTGGTAAGTATTTGTCTCTATACCTTGATTTATAACAGTAGCGTCAGCTAAGTATTCATGATTCAGTTTGATGTCCTTTTTTAGAAAATATATTAAGGGGTTAAACCACAGAGCGATGTGAAGAAGTTCTATAAATAGTATATCAAAAGAATGTTTTTGTTTTGCATGGGCCTGTTCATGAAGTAAAATGGCCTTAGGTATCTTCTGGTCTTGAAATTGAGATTTATTTAGGAAAATATAATTGAAAAAAGAGTGCGGCACAATGTTCGTTTCTAACAATATGTACACAAACTGTTGCTGTTTGTGTTTTATGTTTGCTCTAATGACTTGGGTAATTTTAATTAAGTTTTTAATAAATCGAAACGCAAATAGAAGTACACCGATATAGTATATCGTCCATAAAATATTGAAATCTAATTTTGGACGTGTATCTATTGGGATATGATTTTCGTAAATAGTAGTGGTATTATCTTCTTCGTTTATGCCATGATTTATAACGATATGCTCTACTGTTTCGGTATATTCTGTAAATGTTACAAAAGGTATAGTAATGGAAAATAAAACGATGAACAAAAGAAAAAAGCGTTTTAATTTATGTGCATTTATCTTTGCGAAACATAGTTTGTAAAATAGAAAGCATAGGGCTAGACAAGAATTGAGCTTTAAAATATATAGAAGCATAATCATTTCTTTTTAATTTCATCATCAATTAAAGATTTGAGATCTTCTAATTCTTCTTTGGTCAAGTTAGTAGACTGTGTAAAGAAAGACGCAAATTGAGAAGAACTATTATTAAAAAAGTTTTTAATAAGTCCGTTGACATGCTTAGAGAAATAATCTTTCTTTTTAACCAAAGGGTAATATTGTCTAGACTTTCCAAATAAAGTATATGAAATAAAACCTTTGTCATTCATGCGTTTTAGCATAGTCGCCAAAGTTGTATTTGCAGGTTTGGGATCGGAATAAGCTTCAAGTAGATCTTTCATAAACGCTTTTTTTAAGCGCCATAAATGATTCATTAATTCCTCTTCAGTTTTAGATAAGTTCATAGCTCTATAGTTTTAGAATATATTCTACAAGTATAGAGATAAATTTTGGTTTCTACAAATGTAGAGGTATAACTGCTAAGAAACTACTTTTCTCGAGAACGAATGCTCTCAATAACTACGGTGCCTATAATTAGGGCACCGCCCAAAAAGGTGTTTAATGTTGGGATTTCACTTAAAAATACATAAGCAAAAACAATCCCAATTATAGGTTGCGCGCTTCCAATAATACTAGCTGTACTTACCGAAAAGTGTTTTAAACTGCTAATAAATAACGAATGTCCAATAGCAGTTGTAACTAAGCCTAGCACTATGAGGTAAGGCCATTGAGACGACACGTTACTGGTGTCGTAACTAAATAATACAGGAAGGAGTAATACACTAACAATTAGCGATTGCTGCACCATAAGTACTGTACCATTATAGGCTTGTACATGGCGTTTTAGTATTAAATTTCTAATAGCATATGAAAATGCCGAAAACACACCAAATAGTATGCCTTTAAGATAATTGCTTTCAAAATTAATTTCTGGCGCTAGTATATATATACCAAGAAGTACCATAACCCCTAAAAGCACATGTATGGGATTTAATTTAGATTTTGTAAATAAGGGTTCTAAAAGTGCAGTAATTACAGGAAAAGTAAACATGGAAAGCATACCAATAGCGACGTTAGATAGCTTTAAAGCATAAAAATAAGTTACCCAATGCGCACCAAGTAATACAGCTCCTAAAAGTATTGTAGGAAGGTCTTTTTTAGACTTAACACGAATATTTAACTTTTTAAACTTGCAAAACAGAAATAAAAACAACGCTGCAATCGCACTTCTAAACCATATGATAACGGGGGTGGGCAAATTTATAAATTTGCCCAAAGCACCCGATGTACTTATAAAAATGGTAGCAAGTGCCAAAAGAAGCAAATACTTATTGTGTTGACTATTCATAGCAGTTTTACATATTACAGTTGTATAGCTTTATTAAAACTATAAATGGCTGCAAATGTAAGGTGTTATGTTTTATTCTGCGCTTAGTTCTGTAAAATATTTGTAGAAATACGGAATGGTTTCTATACCTTTTAGGTAATTCCAAATGCCAAAATGCTCGTTAGGAGAATGTATCGCATCACTGTCTAAGCCAAAGCCCATAAGTATGGTTTTACTTTGCAAGACCTCTTCAAAAAGTGCAACGATAGGAATACTACCGCCACTGCGCTGAGGTATTGGGGTTTTACCAAAGGTTGTCGCATAGGCCTTGCTTGCGGCTTTATAACCTATACTGTCTGTAGGCGTCACATAGCCTTGTCCGCCATGGTGTGGTGTCACTTTAACGGTAACACCTTTAGGTGCTATGTTTTTAAAGTGCGTTGTAAAACGTTGTGTTATGGTCTGCCAATCTTGATTGGGGACCAAACGCATCGAAATCTTAGCATAAGCCTTACTAGGAATGACGGTTTTAGCCCCTTCTCCCGTATAGCCACCCCAAATGCCATTAACATCTAGCGTAGGGCGAATAGAATTACGTTCGTTGGTTGTGTATCCTTTTTCGCCATAGACGGCATCTATATCTAATGCTTTTTTGTAAGCGTTGAGATCGAAAGGCGCTTTGGCCATAGCCTCCCTTTCTGTTTTTGATAGTGCTTCCACAGCATCATAGAAGCCAGGTATGGTAATGCGGTTAGTATTATCGTGTAGCGATGCTATCATTTTGGTAAGTACATTTATGG
>CAZLTR010000027.1:0-14603 GCA_964562415.1 uncultured Hyunsoonleella sp.
AGAGCGCTTGACTGGCAGTCAAGAGGTCGTCGGTTCGAATCCGATCTTCTCCACTAAAAAAAGCAGCTTTTTAAAGCTGCTTTTTTTTAGGACTACTCATATCTTTACTGTGGTTACAAACTAGATTACCGCTTTTAATCTCAACATTCTATCTACCCCTCTTTCAACATTCGTTCTCGTTTATTGATATAAAAAAGGTGATGCATTACTGCTGCACCTTGAATGTTTTCACAGCAAGGTGTGTTTCGAGCTAGCTCAACCTGCAAATGCTACATAACACGCGATTTTTAACACAAAACGTATCAAAAGTCCTCTTCATAATACGTTGTAGCATCCTGTAGTGCCCGATCTAAAGCTGCAATCTCACTCGACGTTTGCGCCTCGTTCCAACCTAAATACGAGGACATATCACTTGTTATAAGTGTTTTGTACTTCTTAATACTTTCAATATCGAAAAACAAGCGTCCTGTTCGTCTTATAAAGAAATCTGTAAGGCTGGTTACCATTTCATGATGCACCCCGTACCACAATTCTGCACGAATTAACTGCTCTAGAGCTACCGCATTGAATGTTTGTGCTTTTTTAAGAATACTATCGGCTTGTTTACCATAAGTACTGCAGAGGTACCATGCATGGTAAGCCTCCGTAATCCCCATCTTTAAAAGCGTTTTTGCAATGGTGTCTTGGTACGCTCCTACGGCTTCACTATCTTCTAAATGCGGTTGCACCAACGTTAAATCTTCTGTCTCTGAACTTTTAAAGCGTTTAGGCTGCGGACTTCGTTTTAAAACCACATCTAATACCCTATGGGCCATTTTACGATAGCCTGTTAATTTACCTCCTGCAATAGAAATAAGACCACTTTTAGAGATGAATATTTCATCCTTTCTAGACAATTCTGATGCGGATTTATTTTTTTTAAAAATTAAGGGCCGTAGGCCTGCCCAATTGGAAACCACATCGTCTAAACTCACATTAACTGTTTTAAACGTTTGATTGATGGCCTTAAGCACATAGGCTGCGTCTTCTTGAGTTACTATAATACGGTTTAAATCTCCATGGTAAGGAGTATCTGTAGTCCCTACATAGGTTACATTCCCTCTTGGTATGGCAAATGCCATTCGACCATCGGCAATATCGAAATATATTGCCTGTGACACGGGTAATTTTTCAAACGGAAACACCAAATGTACGCCTTTGGTTAATTGCAAACGCTTTTTATAAGTACTGCTATCTATTGCGCGTACTTCATCTACCCACGGCCCAGCCGCAGACACATAGTGTTTTGCTTTAACAGTAAATGCAGCCCCTGTCTTTATATCGACACACTGCAACGCTTCTAACTTAGAGTGCGTATCGTACTTAAAGGATGTAACCTCGCAATAATTGAGTAGTGTTGCCCCTAAGGCCGAGGCCTTTTTAGCAATCTCGATGACCAGTCTGGCATCGTCTGTACGATATTCGGCATATAAACCGCCACCTAAGAGCGTATCTTCAGTAAGTAATGGTTCTTTAGCTAACGTCTCGGCCTTATCTAACATTTTACGCTTATCGGCACCTGTAACTCCTGCCAATAAATCGTAAATGCGCAGTCCAATGGCTGTCATAAATTTGCCATAAGTTCCGCCTTTTACTAAGGGCAGCAACATGTTTTGAGGCGTCACCAAATGTGGTGCCAAATCATGAACAATAGCACGTTCTCTACCAGACTCTCTCACTAAGCCAATCTCAAAATTTTTAAGATAACGCAATCCGCCATGAATTAGTTTCGTCGATTTATTGCTCGTCCCAGACGCGAAATCGTTTTTCTCTACCAGGCACACTGTCATTCCTCTAGATACAGCGTCTAATGCAATACCTACCCCTGTTATACCGCCTCCAATAACAGCGAGATCAAACGTATTATGTTGTAGATGTTCTAAGTGTTTATTGCGGTGCAACACCGAAAAATTTGAAGTTTCCAATACGCCTTTAAGCTTTTAAAAATTCTACTGTTTTTGCAACTACTAATGCTAAGGCTTCAGATAGCGTTTCTTTTTCCCATGGGTGCTTGGTATTAAATACATGATCGGCTCCCGCTATGACCTCTAAGGCGCTCTTAGGATACCACCAATAAAGGTCTTGCCCTTCTTCTAGTAATACACTCGTATCGGCATCGCCATGAACGATCAAGTAAGGTACTGTTAAAGACGCAGCGGCGCGTTTTATGCTTAAACGCGTTTCATTCGTTATAAAATCCTCATAAAACTGATAATAATGCGGCATTTCTTGTTGTGTACGGCCATTTTTTACATAACGCACCCCTTGCTTTTGCCACTGTTCTAAAGCCACACCAGTAGGGTTGCGCTTGGCGTAATCGCTTACTCCCGCATAAGTCACCAGCTTTGCAATTCGCTGGTCTTCTGCTGCTTTTATAAGTGCTATACCTCCACCTCTACTATGCCCAATAAGATTAAGCTTTTGCAAATCTACTTCTGTTTTAAAAGTATCATGCGTGCAAATCCAATCGATGATGCACTCTAAATCATCCAACTCTTTGGTATAATTATTAGCACCAAAGGCTTCTAAATCTGGAAAATCTATAGGTTGCTCGACAGTACCTCCGTTATGGGAGAAATTAAATTTTATAAAAAAAAAGCCCGCATCTACAAAAGTTTTGGCCATTACATCCCAAGCTCCCCAATCTTTAAACCCTTTGTAACCATGACAAAACACAACAATAGGCTTGGGCTGTGCATTCATATTACAAAAAACATCGGTTAGTATGGGTTTATTATGTTTGCCTAGCACGGCAATATTTTTAGTTTGTATCATGAGTTTACAGTTCTTTTTCAGTAAAATTAATTTTCGGATTACAAATTTCTAAGATAAGTCGTTTTAATTCTATTTCAAACGCACTTAAAGTGTCTTCTGTGATTAAGGTTTCTTTTTTCCGACTGCGCGCACTTTCTTTTTTTGCAAATTTTAAAAAGCCAGCACTTAAGTTTTTAAAGGAAATGATACCAGCCTCAAGTGGGAAACGAAGCTGTTGTTCGCGGTGCATCATGTAGGCATAGGTTAACACTTGAAAACTCTTGCTATAGGCCTTATAATCGGTCGTTAAAGCATCCCAGTCTACGAGTTCTACCTGGCTTTGTTGGACGCTTCCCGTTTTATAATCTATAATACGCATCACCCCATTGCATTGGTCTACACGATCTACTTTACCTATAAGTTTTACAGCTGTGGTTAAACCTTCTAAAGTTACCACACATTCATTGTGAGCTTCGATTTGTAGAATTGTTATCGCATCTCCATTTTGTAAAGCTTCAATTTCTGTATTCAAAAAATTAGAGACGTAACGCTTTGCTATTTCATAAACAATAAGGTTCTTCCCTTTAGTCACATCGCCCGCTTTGTATTCCTTTTTAAAATGTAGAGAAACCTGGGCTTCAATTTTAGGAATTAAAGCTTTTATAGCCTCTACGGTAAGCTCCTGACCTATTAATGGTCTGTAAAAGTCTTCTAAAGTATTGTGCACCACAGTACCCAATGTATTGGCTGCTATGTTTTCTTCAACAGTATCGTATTCTCTTATTTTTAAAATCTTTTGATAATAAAAGTCGATAGGGTTGCGCATGTAGCTGGTCAATGAAGATGGCGATAGTCCTTTGGCAAACACCTTATGGATTTCCTCTACCAAGGCCTCGGTTTTTACAACTGTTTTTAAATGGTGTTGTACTACAGGGACTTTTGCTGCGATAATATCGTGCGTGATGTTATGTATGCCTTCTAAACCTAACTGTGTTATAAATCGGCTTTTTTCACCTCCCATAAGCACATCAGCCTCTGTATTATACAAGATAAATACGCGTTTAGCACGTTGCAATAGCCTGTAAAAATGATAGGTATAGACGGCATCTTTTTCTTTATAGGTAGGGAGTTTATTTTCTAATTTAACATCATAAGGAATAAAGGAATTATTACTTTTCCCTGCGGGTAATACACCTTCATTGACCGAGGCTATAATCACAGTTTCAAAATCTAAAACACGAGATTCTAGCATTCCCATAATTTGCAAGCCTTCTAAAGGTTCGCCTTGAAAATCTAAAGTCTCACCGCTTAGCAATTCTTTGTATATGGCATGTAAGCCAGACACGGTTTTAATATGTTGGTACTTGGCATTAAGTCGGGTTATTTCGTTAAATAAGGTATTAAAACGGAATAAATATTCTAAAGACAGGGTGTGTACCGTTTTATCTTGATCTAAGAATGCCTTTATGGCAAATAACAATTTTATACAATTGGCCAATACCTTATCTATGCTAGTATCCCAACCCAAAAGCAGTAGATCTAAAACCTCTTGGGCCAGAGGCGCCATAGTCTTTAAGTCATTTCTCGTAATGTATACGTGATTATTGGCATTAATATAATTTGTAATTTTAAAGGCTTCATCTACACCGTCCTTATAAAACAAAGGTCTTATAAATTGATGCGTTATTAAAGCTAATATGTCTTTATAGTAATAGGATTGGGATTGGGTTTTATGAATTCTAAACAAATGTTCGAAAAGCGAAGCTAATGGTATAGATTTTATGGGAAACCCCATGGTTATGTTTAAGTACTCTATAGAAGTGGGTAATGAACTTAAAAGCGGCGTTAATAAATTTTCGTCGCCTAATACTACAGCAGTACTTTGTAGCGTTACATTTTCTTTTTGCAACTCCTGTAGCAGATGGCCAATGTACTTAGCCTGACCTACATTTTTGGGAATCCCACAAATTTTAATGGTTTTAGACGTACTGTAATTGGTTGTAACCCACTTAAAGGGCTGTGTTTTAAAATGCGGCCATTTTAATTGATGCTGTCTTGTAAATAATGCTGCATCATGTTTTGGATTGTTCATAAAAACAGCATCTATATCCCAATATACCTTTGCACGCTCTTTTTCTAAAAACTTTTGTATAATGGTTTCTTCTGCTGTATTTAAAGCGTTGAATCCCAAGAAGACAAATTGCTTGTCGCTAACGCTTTGCATATACCCCTCTAAGTTTATAACTGCTTCTCGATAGAGCAAACCTTGGTAACCAATGCCTTCTTCTATTAGTGCTGCTCTAAAAGCCTCGTAATAGATGTTTAATTTATTCCAAAAAGCCAAGTAATTTTTGATAAATGGTGTTTGGTTGGCTTCTACAGACCAATGGTTAATTTCCTGTATGGCACTTAAATAATTAAAAATTTGTTTTTGAGGAATAAGATAACGATCTATTTCGTTGAAGTCTTGTAATAAAATTTGCCCCCATTTTGAAAATGTGTCAAAGCTATCTTGCTTATCTGCATGGGTTAATTTTAGATAAATGGTATAAAACTCGAATAACAAATCTGTATTGGCTACACTTTTTAGCTTCGCCATATCTTCTACCAATTCTTCAATACTGAGTATGTCTGGCGCAAAAAGCGTACGCTTGCTCAACTTAGCGATCTCGTGCTTTAAAAATAACCCTGCACGCTTACTAGGCAATACAAATGTAAGCTTAGAGAAATTGGCCTCTTGCTTTTCTAAATCTTTTAATACCTCAAAAATGAAACTGGTCATAATAGGTCTAAAAATAAAAAACGCTTCGGAAATCCGAAGCGTTTTTAAATTTATTTAATGGTAGTATGCAGGGTTTACTTTACTAAGTTAATCTCTACACGTCTGTTGTTAGCTCTACCTTTTCTTGTTTTGTTAGTATCGATTGGCTTGTCTTCTCCATATCCAAGAGCAGATAATCTAAATCCGTCAATACCGTGGCTTGCTAAGTATTCTTTCACAGAGTTTGCTCTAGAATCAGATAATCTCTGGTTTAATTTAGCACTACCTACACTATCAGTATGACCTTCTACAGTAAATTTAGAATTTGGATATTCTTTTAAGATCGCAATGATATCTGCTAATACTGACTCAGACTGAGATTTGATGCTTGATTTACCAGTATCAAATAAGATTGTCTTAGCATACTCATTTAATGTTTTTTGAACTTCTTCAGTTACTTCAGGACATCCATTGTTAGCTACAGTTCCAACAACTTCTGGACACTTATCGTCTTTATCTAAAACGCCGTCTCCGTCAGTATCTGGCCAAGGACAACCTTTGTTAGCAGCAGGACCAGCTTCGTTAGGACAGCTATCATCTGCATCTGTTACACCATCACCATCTGCATCTGGACATCCACCTAAAGTTTTTAAACCAGGAACAGTAGGACAGTTATCATTTTTATCAACAACACCATCACCATCGCTATCAGGACAACCGTTTAACTCAGCAGAACCAGCTTCGTTAGGACAATCGTCTTTACTATCTTCTATACCGTCTCCATCTGTATCAGGACAACCGTTGAAAGCTTCCAAACCAGCAACATCTGGACAAGCATCATCCTTATTGTAGATGCCATCACCGTCAGTATCAGTACCTCCAAATCTAACAGAGATTCCTGCTGTGTGTTGGAAGTGTGTTACTAAATTATCTGTAGAGAAAGAATGCTTATATGCAGATTGTAATGTTAGACCGATATTTTCAGTGAACCATAAGTTAAACCCTAAAGTTCCATTAACAGTACCGTACCCTATTTCGTCAATCCAAGAGTATCCACCACCGATACCTACGAAAGGATCGATAACACCCCATTCTAAAGCTTCGCCAATACCATACTTAACAGTACCATCGATACCAAAGTAAGATAACTCATCTTGTAATTCATTTTCTTCTTCAGGGAAAGATCCTGGGATATCACCAAGAATTTCGATACGGTTTAATGATCCCGTAACTCCAAAAGAAAAACCTTTACCTATGTATTTAGAAACACCTACAGTAGATAGTGAAGGAAGAATATTCCAGTGATCCTTAACGTTATATAATTCATTAAAGATAGATTCACTAAACTGAGCCCCAGTTACTCTACCGTCAGGAGAAGGGAATAAACCAGTTTGAAGACCATCTCCAGAAGGGTAAGCATCTACAGCATTTACACCAACTGTAATTTGCCAAGGGTTGTTTTTGTCTTGCGCGTTAACATTGCTGTAAATAAAAACGAGCAATATAGCTAACATTAATCGGCTAAGATTTTTCATATTCAAAAGTTTAATTTTAAAGTGTTAATTGTGAACAAAAGTAAGTTGTTAAATAATATTAACAAAGACAAATATATAAAAAAAAAGCAGATAACCTTTATGTACAGGTATTTCAGAATGATTTTAGATAGATTTAAAACTCTAATCCTAGCGCTTCTATCTCTAAAAACGCTTTACAGATACCGCATCGCCAATATAGACTAAAAAGGTATTTTTAACATGATACCCCATGCTTTCAAGAACATTTTTATAGGTATTAAGTTGATTGTTATGCTGGCTATTCTCTTCTCCTGTTTTATAATCTATAATGACAACATGGTCTTTTTTCTCATCAAGCACAACTCGGTCTGGTCTTACAAGTACTCCATTAGGCATTATAATATCGCGCTCGTTATAAACCGTGTAATCCATAGAAAAATAAGGGTTTAAGTCTTGGTGGTGTACTATTTGAGACACGAGTTCTTGTAATATATTATGCTGCTGGGTGCTAATTATTGAGGCCAGAAGATAATTAGTCATAACAGGAGTAACATCTTTTTCTGTTTTAATATGAGACATAATCTCGTGAATGAGGTTTCCTTTTTCGATAGCACCCTGCTGTTCTGTATCCCATAGCATTCCAGATTTGGTCACTATTTTTACATTAAGTGTTGCGCGCTCATTAGATATAAAACTTTCTTGTAAACGTACAGGTTTTGTTGTTTGGGTTTTCACGGCGGTTTTTTTAGGAGTGCCAAAGGTGTATTCGCCTTTATGGTCTTCCCATAGCCCTAAATCGTTTAAATAATTAATAAATAATCCAGAATATTTTTGTTGCCTGCGGTCTTCTTTTAAAGCTGCATCATTTTTAGAAATCACATATAGCTGCTCTTCTGCTCTGGTTAAAGCCACGTACAATAGATTAATAGTATCTAATTCTTGTTCGCAACGGTGCCGCTTATAAATGGCAGCACCTTGAGCCCCATAGTTTTCGAAATCGCTATTAAAATTTAAAAGTGTATGTGAGAACCCGTGGTAATGTTCTGCTTCTAAACGAAACCATTCTTTGGGTTCTATTTCTTGATACACGTCTAAATCTGCAAAAGGAAAAATAACCACGGGAAACTCTAACCCTTTAGATTTATGCACTGTCATAATTTGCACAGCATTTTGCCCTTCTGGAGATATTACACTTAGGGTGTCCTTTTTTTTAGCCAGATGTACTAAAAATGCAGAAATATCGGATCCTTTTTTTTCATAAAAATCTAAAACAACATCTAAGTAATACTGTAAATAGGCATTAGGACTATGGGTTAATTGAAATGCTCTTGCTATAGATTCTACAAGATCGTACAATGGCAATTGTAACAGGGCAGAAGGGTTTAAATGTACATGAAATGCTTTTAAGGCTTCAAAAAGCGCTTCTACAGATAACTTTATATGTGTCGCAAAAAAATGATGCGTATCTCTAATTTTATAATGATGATTTAAAAAATCTAACACCTCAATTTTTAACTCATTATTTTCGGGCTGTACTAAAAGAGCTAACACATTAGTTATAAAAACCACTTCTGGAGCATTCATAATTAAAAGTGTTTCGGAAGAAATAATTGGGATGCCCTGCTCGCTTAAATAATTAGCCAATACCACTCCTTCTTTCTTCTTTCGTACTAAAACAGTAATCTCATCTAAAGTAAACCCATTTATAAGTGCTGTTTTTATACGGTCTAATGTTGCTTGTGCAAATACCTCATCTCTATTATCTGCTTTATCTATATCTAAAAACGAAAGCGCTACATAGCCTTGATCGTCTTTATTAAATTTTTGAGGTGCATTTTCATATAAACTCACATAATCTGGCTCTTGAAAAACAGTTTTAGAGAGGTATTTAAAGAATCCATTGTTAAAGTTTACAACAGCTTTGTAACTTCGGTAATTCGTTTCAAGTGCTTTAACGTGTTGTGTTACATTAAATGGTGTATCACTAGTATTGAATAATTTTATAAATTGCTCTGCCTTACCACCGCGCCAGCGGTAAATAGCCTGCTTCGCATCGCCTACCAATAGTGTGGAACCACCATCTACAGACAGGGTATTATTTATTAAAGGCATTAAGTTTTCCCATTGTTTTTCTGAAGTATCTTGAAATTCATCGATAAAATAATGCTTAAACTTTTCTCCTATACGCTCATATATAAAAGGCGTGGGTTGGTCCTTTATTTGGGCGCCAATAATAGTGTTAAACTCTGATATAAGCATTTTATTTTGAGCTTCTTTAAGTAAAATTAACTCCTTGTGTATCGCATTTAAAATAGACAAAGGGGTGAGCGTTTTATAAAAAGCCTTTAAAAACTTAAGATGGTATACTTCTGCTTTTATAATCTTATACGTCAACTCTATTTCGGGCACCAAGGCATCTATGGCAACAGCAAAATCTTCATCTAAGGTTTTACTGTATAAGCCGTTGCGGGTTTCGAGTTGCGTTTCTAATTGATTTTTATACAAGCCATTTATATCCAATACACTTGCTTTCTTAAAATGATTAGGCAATGTGCTTCTCGAAAAATGTTTATGGTCCAACCCTGCCTCGGTTATTTGTGCTAACACCTGCTTTGCATTGGTAACAATGGTCTTTTCTGCTGTTCTAATTTCCTGTTTTAAAAATACCTTAAGCGTTTCAAAATCTTCACCTGTTTTATCTCGCAGTTGGTTAAGGTATTTTAAATCACTTTCACTAACCAGTAACTTTGCTATTCTATTAAGGTCGTAACTCACGTCCCAACTTTTGTCATCGTCTGCTTTTTCTATTGCAAACTCGACTAAGATTTTTGTTAAAGCCGTTTCGGTACCTGCTTTATTTATCAAACTATCTACAGCTTCATTTAATAAGGCTTCTTGATCTAATTCTACCTCAAAATTTAAAGGCAGTTTTAAGTCATGAGCAAACGTGCGTATAATTCTATGCGTAAACCCATCGATTGTCGAAATATCAAATGCAGCATAATTATGGACCATAGCATTTAAAGCTGCTTTAGATTTTTCATGAAGTACTTTTGGGGATACCCCAAGCATCAAGCCTATATCTTCGAACATAGGATGGCCTTCATGCAAAATTGCGGGTTCTGAAAATGCCGTTAAAGTATCTATAATTCTTGTTTTCATTTCTGCAACCGCTTTATTGGTAAATGTGATTGCTAAAATGCGCTTAAAAATTTCGGGACTTTTAGCACCCAAAACTATACTTAAATACGATTGTACTAACGTGTATGTTTTACCGCTACCAGCAGATGCATTGTATATGGTAAACACGTTTTTTTCTGACATAGTTTGAAATTTGAACACAAGATAAAAACTCTTAATGAGTTCATAATGATTTATTATTTTTAATTGGTTTCTATTATGCGTAAATTTGAAATAAATTAACGTTTTATAAATTTTAAAATAAACAATTATGGCTTTCGAATTACCGAAATTAGGATATGCTTATGATGCTTTAGAGCCTCATATTGATGCAAAAACAATGGAAATACACCATTCTAAACATCACCAAGGGTATACTAACAATTTAAATAATGCTATTGAAGGAACAGATTTAGAAGGTAAGTCTATAGAAGAGATACTTAGCAACTTAGATACAAGCAATGCTGCTGTTAGAAATAATGGTGGTGGTTTTTACAACCACTCTTTATTCTGGGAAGTTATAAAGCCAGAAGATAAGGGGTACTTATCTGGAGAATTAAAAGATGCTATCGAAGCTGCTTACGGTTCTAAAGAGGCATTCATTGAAGCATTCTCTAAAGCTGCTGCAACACGTTTTGGTTCTGGATGGGCATGGTTATGCGTACACAAAGGTGGTAAAGTAGAAATTTGCTCTACAGCTAACCAAGACAACCCATTAATGCCAGGTATTGGTTGTGGAGGCACTCCAATTTTAGGGCTTGATGTTTGGGAACACGCGTATTACTTAAACTATCAAAACAGAAGACCAGATTATATTAAGGCTTTCTTTAGCGTATTAAACTGGAACGAAGTTGAAAAACGTTATGCGGAAGCAAAATAAGTCGTTTTTAAAAACATTGTACAAGCGCCTACTTTTAAAAGTGGGCGTTTTTTATTTACACCTATAGAGAGCACTCTTAATTCTTTTCTATTACAGCTTTTAAGCGTTTTCCAAAATCTAAAAGGGCTTTAATTTCTTTGATACTTGCCAAACGTTCTTTTTTAAATACCAAAAGAGCCTTCCCATTAGATTCGACATGATAATACGGATTACTCTCAAAGAAATGTGTGATCGCATCGTTAAAAAAGTAGTTAACGTCTGAAGCATTAGCCCCTTGTAAATAAAACCGATTTGAAAAATCGGTGTGATTCTTAATTGTAATACTATTAGCCCCTGCAAGTGCATACATCTTTTCTAAAAACCCTTCTTTATCTAAAGAAAATTCTGGAATGGCTTCACTTAATTTTATATGCAGCATTGTAGCCCTAATCACCTCTTTCGCAATAAACTCCCCCTCATAAAACTCAATATCAAACAATGCAATGGCATCGTTTTTATATATTAATCTATTGTAGATATAATTAATATGTTTCATTTCAAAAAATTGAAACTGATTTAAAAACGTAATTGCCTTAAGCTTTTTAGGAATATAAGCCAGCTCGTAATCTTTGGCTAAAGCTTCTATGGCAGTTTGCCTTCGGGTTAAACTCTTTTTGATAATAGTAGGCACCTTTAGTAACCGTCGTAATGCAAATGGATGCTTGGAACTGGTGTCTAAAATATCTAAACCTATTACACCAAAATGCCCTCCGCGTTTTTTAAACAATTCTTGGTAATTGTAAATATTTTCCATGACCGTATGATCCACAAAACGGCATAAGGAAAAATCTAAAATAACATCGTGATGTTCTGGAATCGCATCGAGTTTCTCTTTTAACTTGTAGTAATTTAAAAAGCTACAAAAATGTTTTACACTCACATAAAAATTTTGCTGCCCTTCCTCTTGAAACATCAAAACATTTGGTTTTAAAAGATTTCTAAAAAAAAGTGCCGCGTTTTTATTTAAAAACAAATGTACCAGTTGCGTGGTCACTACACCTGCTAAAATACCTGTAATTAAGCCTACCTTTAAAGTCATTATAAGTGTAACAAAAAAGATGACTAGTTGTTCTTTTCCTATAGACCCTATTTTTCGAATAACTTGAGGTGCAGCAAGCTTATAACCTGTATACACTAAAATTGCCATTAAAGCAGGAAGCGGTATACGTGTTAATTGTGTGCTAAACAATACTACAAACACTACTAGAAAAAAAGCGTGAAAAAAATTAGACGATCGGTTTGTAGCACCATTATTAACATTAACAGAACTGCGTGCAATAACGGTAACCACATTAAGCCCTCCAATAAAGCCACTGCCTATAGTCGCTAAGCCAAGCGCTTTTAAATCGCGATTTACATTAGAACGTCTCTTTTTGGGATCTAACTTATCTACAGCTTTAATACTTAATAGTGTTTCTATACTCGCTATAAGTGTTATAGACAAGACACTAGACCAGAATGAAAACTGATTTCCTTTACTAAAATTTGGCAAATGAATATCTGCTATAATCTCTTGAAAAGTGGGAATGCCCGAAATCATATATGCTTTATCTATAGGGTTATCTTCGTGTAAGACCACTTCAAAATAATAACTAAACCCAATAGATAACATAACAATCCACATAGGTGCAGGTATAAGCTGTAAATACTTGTTTCTTAATTTAGGATAAACCAGCATAATTGTAAAACTAAGGAGTCCAGCGCACATGGCATAAATTAAACCTCTATCATCGTAATGCAATGCATCGTTAATGGTATAAGGGATTTCAAATAAATACTCTAAGGTTTCTGTTCTTTTAATGCGATGGGCAAACATGATATGAAACTGTTTGCCCAAAATAATAAGTCCTATAGCCGCCAGCATGCCCTGTATGGCAGAAGATGGAAAAAAATCTGCTAACTTCCCCATTCTAAAAAAGCCAAGTAGGACCATGAGTATACCCGAACATACGATAGCTGCAAATGCACTTTCAATACCAAGCGTACTTATCGCGACTAACAACACCCCTACAAGGCCATTTCCAGGCCCAGCAATAGTAACGTGACTGCCACCTAGCAAAGCCACAACAATACCACCAACTACGGCTGCTAAAATACCAGCTATAGGAGGCGCATCACTAGCCATGGCCAAACCCAAACCTAAGGGTAACGCCACAAGGCTTACCACAAAACCTGAAAACATATTCTTTGGCAAATCCTTTATAAAAAGTGCTATTTTATCTGTTTTAGGACTCACTGTAATATTAAGACATCGGTTGGTAATTCACTTAAAATATGCTCTAAATCACGCGGAAATAAACGCTCCCAAAATGTGGTTTGCTTTGGCGCACCCATCACCAACAAGTCTGCTCTTGCAATCTGCGCATAATGCCCTATAGAATACCCCTTAGTCCCAAAAATGGGTTGTAATTTCAACGTTATGTCTTCTGTGTACGCCTTAGGGATGGTATCTATAAGCGTTTTAATTCTTTTATTTTCTTTAAAACTTAAGCGCTCTTTAAAAATGTTAGCACGCCGTAGGGCTTTATCATCATCCACCTGAGTGGTTACGGTATCTTCTTTAATTTCCTCTACAATAGTTATTGTATTCGCATCTAACTGCTTACCTACATAATATGCCGTAGCAATAACGTGTTTGGTATTAAAAGTTTCTAATCCATTAACCACGATGTGTGCGCATGGCACACGCTCTACAGAAGGCTTTGTAAGAAGCAAAATGGCACACTTCGCTTTTCGCGTAATTTGTCGGGCAATAGAGCCCATATAATAGGTTAACCAACGTTCACGCTGTACCGCACCAAGTACTAACAAATCTATGTTTTTTGAAGCTGCCATTGCCAAAATTACCGTTACAGGTTTTCCGTTTTGAAAAACAAGTTCGTAAACTAAATCCTCATTTTCAAACTCAGCTAAAATATCATGTAAAGCATCTACTTTATAAGAAGTCTTATCTCCAACATGTATAACCTGTAATTTGGCTTTAAAAAAAACAGCCAATCGAGCAGCCTCGAAAAGGTTTGCTTTCAAGTGTGGTGAAAACGCCACACCTATACCAATACTATGAAACGGTTTTAAAGTCACCATGTGAGTTTTTTAATCAAGTTCAGAAAGATACTATTTTTTTAAACAAATGCAGATAATACCTACACACACTGTTAATAACATACCTAAACGCTTTTAAAACGCATAGCGAAGATCTTTCAAAAAGGATTACGCTTAATTCTAAACAATTAGAAAACGGTATAAAAACTAAAAAATTTTTAAGTGAATAAATCTTTTCATTTTATTTAATTTAGTGTTTTTAAATGTAATTGATTTATGTTAGAGCTAGCAGGCATTATAATTCTCGGTATTTTGGCACAATGGGTAGCCTGGAAATTTAAAATTCCAGCCATTCTACCTTTAATTTTAATTGGTTTATTAGTAGGTCCTATAG
>CAZLTR010000027.1:14613-27316 GCA_964562415.1 uncultured Hyunsoonleella sp.
ATAGCTGCCGAATTTTTAAGTGATGATGGTTCTAAATGGATAGAACCTATATGGAATGGCAAGCAAGGTTTATTTCCAGGAGAAGGCCTGTATTATTTTGTGTCTCTCGCTATAAGTATTATTTTATTTGAAGGAGGACTCACATTAAAACGTTCTGAAATACGAAACGTAGGACCAGTGATTACCAAATTAATCACCTTAGGTTCTGCCATCACATTTTTTGGTGCTGGAGCTATTGCCTACCTTATTTTTGACTTAAGTTGGGAACTCTCATTACTATTCTCTGGTCTTATTATAGTAACAGGACCAACCGTAATCACTCCTATTTTAAGAAATATTCCTTTAAAAAAAGACATTTCTACAGTTTTAAAATGGGAAGGTATTTTAATAGATCCCATAGGCGCCTTGGTAGCGGTATTGGTTTTTGAATTTATTAGTGTTGAGGGTGACAGTGGTTTTACGAAAACCGCACTTATCGAATTTGGTAAAATCATCTTATTTGGAACGACTTTTGGATTTACTTTTGCACATGCTTTAGCTTTTGCTGTTAATAAAAAACTCATCCCGCATTACTTACTTAATGTGGTATCCTTATCTACGGTTCTTTTAGTTTTTGTAGAGTCGGAAATTTTTGCACACGAATCGGGCTTATTAGCGGTTGTCGTTATGGGTATGGTATTAGGAAACGGAAAACTCAATAACATTAAGGAATTACTGTACTTTAAGGAATCCTTAAGCGTACTACTCATTTCGATTTTATTTATTTTATTGGCGGCTAATATCGACATAGAAGACCTATTGCTATTATACACTTGGAAAACAGCATTACTGTTCGCCTTGGTTGTATTTGTTGTAAGACCTTTAGCTGTGTTTGTAAGTACTCAAGGCTCGCTGTTAAAATTTAATGAAAAATTGTTCATCAGTTGGGTAGGCCCACGCGGTATTGTTGCTGCTGGTATTGCCTCTCTTTTTGGAAGTAAACTTTTAAAACAAGGAGTACCTGGTGCAGAGTACATCACCCCTTTAGTTTTTATGATTGTATTAGGAACAGTACTCCTCAATGCTACAACGGCAAGGCTATTTGCTAAGCTCGTTGGCGTATTCCTTACTAAATCTGAAGGTATTCTAGTTATAGGAGCTTGCAAAATGTCTCGCTTAATTGCGCACTACCTCGTTACTAACGACAGACATGTGGTTTTAATAGACAGTAATGAAACCAACGTAGAACAAGCTAAAGAAATTGGTTTAGAAGCTATTGCCACGAATATTTATTCTGATAACTTAACAGATAATATCGAGTTGAACGACGTGGGATATCTCATGGCCATTACTGGCAACTCTGACATCAACAAATTTGCCATTAATAAATTTGGAGAACAATTTGGAGAAAACGGGTCTTTTCGTTTAGTCACTACCGAAGAAATGCTAGACGACGCCAATAACCCTAAAGAAGGTTTGTTTTCTCATAAAGACGATTTTAACTCGCTAACAGAAGTAACACGAAAGTATCCAGCTATACATGAAATTGATTTGGAAAACCGCAACCACTACGAAACGTTAATCGATATTACAAATAACGAAGAGGATAGCATTCCTTTATTTATTAAGGATAATGAAGGAGAATTCCATATCATTTCCTCTAATAATTTGGATGTCGATACTATTGAAAAAGGATTTCAATTGGTGTACTTAGGCAAACCTATTGCTATTGAAGATTTACCGCTACTAGAAAGCACTAATTTAAAAGAGAACTAAGCTATTACGCAGCATCAAGACGCCAAGAGTTGGCGCTATTAACAACACTATTCTAATACTATCATACTAAGCATGGCATGGTCTGACTGCAATGTGTGTGTTTTAGAAACTCTATTTATCTTTAAATCCCTAGAAACCCATACATGATCTAAAGACAGTATTGGAAGCCCAAAACACCATGTTTCTCTTAATCCCCACCCTTTCTTACTAAAAGCATGATCGAAATTAGAGGCTATAGGTTTTAGTAATTCCGATTCTAAGGGCACATTAAAATCGCCCAACACTATTGCATTTTGAAATGAAGAAATCGCTTTACAAACTAAATCCATTTCCCATGCCCTAGGCACATCAATACTCCCTGAAACATCTACTGCATAAAAATTAATCCCCTTTGTTTCAAAATATAGTACCGCAGATTGGTATTTAGATCGGGTAATTTTCTTTACTATTATAGGTGTTTTAGAAAAAAGACCTATATTTTGAATGGTATCTTCATAAGTATGGAGGTCTGGATAGGCTGTTTTTAGCAACGCTATATCTTTTCCACTATACTCTACTAAAACAGCAACATCTGGCAGCTGTCCATTAATCGCGATAGCGTTTTCAAAACTATTATCATGAGCGGCATTCCAAAACAATACTTCAAAGGCATTAGATTGCAGTTCTTTTGGAACATTCAGTTTTAAACTCCTGCCCAACCACAACAGCACAAGTACAAGTACAACGGTAACACCATACCGTTTTATCTGCTTAGGCAAGCATAGTGCAGCTAAAACAGCAATTAAAATAATAAGAGGCAAAGGAAATGCATAAAACCATAAAGCTGCCTTATAACTAGAGTCTTTAACAACAAAATGCAATAAAAGTAACCCAAAGGTTAGCAGCCAGAACAAGACTCCAAAACCATATACCAATTTACGATACACTAACGTAAGGAAGTGCCTTTTTCTGCCCACCATGGATGAATTTCGATCTCAAAATGCCCCGCTTTTACCATAGGATCTAAACGCGCTAAACTGTCTACCATCTTTATATTAGGAACATTGTAAATACTCACCCCTTGAATTTCACCTGGCCCTGCAAAAGACCCAAACACATCGGCATAACCTAAAGTATACATCTGTTTTAAATGCGCCTCATGCTGCGTTTGCAAACGCGTTATCTCTTCCTCATTTTGACCACGAATGGGACCATTCTTTAAAAATACCATAAAATATTGTTGCATGATAATGGTATCTTGGGTGGTACTATCTATACGATCATACACTTTAAAGCCTTCGGCCATTAATGCTGCTTTTACCTCTCGCTTAGTGCGTTTAATAGCTGGCGCATCTACTTCTACTATAGCTTCTTCTAGTTTAGAAATAGTGTCTTGCAACTCTACTGTATTTATAGCTGAAGGATCCTCAGTTGAAGTTGCGTTGGTTTTAGACACGTCTTTACAGGCTATAAAAAGTCCTGCTATTACTACTACTAATACGATACGTTTCATGAGTTCCATGTATTATAAGGTGCTTTACTTAATTGTGAATTGTAATATTTTATATCTCCTGTAACTTCTACACCTAACCATTGTGGCGATTCAAATTGGTCGTCTACACTGTTTAACTCTACCTCAGCTACAATTAAACCCTCGTTATCTCCCAAAAACTCATCAATTTCGAAAATATGAGCTCCCAACCTAACTTCATAACGTATTTTATCTATAATTGTTGATGCACATAACTTTAAAAGCTGCTCGGCTTCGGCTTTAGGAATCTCTTTTTCCCATTCAAAACGGCTTAAACCATCATCTGTAGACGGTCCTTTTACTGTTATGTAGCCATTCTCTCCTTTTATCCTTACGCGCACAGTGCGCGCTTTATCGGTACTTAAAAAGCCCTGTACCAATCGTGTTTTTTTAAAGGCTTCCTGTTTAAAATTTTGTGATCTTACTAAAAATTTACGTTCAATTTCTATCAAAATTATAGGCTTTTAAATAATTATCATGACTTTTACTTAATGTTAGTAATGCTATAATAGCTCCCATGGTTGCAAATAACATATCCGATTGTGTGTCCCAAATATAACCTTGTGTGCCTAAAAAAGCATCGCCCCCTTCTCCAGAAGCCAAAGACACCCCCCATTCTATAAATTCGTAGGCTGCACTAATAGCCAAAGCAATACAAACTACAATAAAATGCAACCATCCTCTTTTTTGCACCACATTTTTACGCAGCAACACTTCTCTAACAAGCATTGCAGGTACAAAGCCCTGCGCAAAATGCCCTAACTTATCATAGTTATTTCTGGACTGCTGCAATACCTCTTGTAACCAATTAAATAAAGGGACTTCTGCATAGGTGTAATGCCCTCCAATAATTAAGATAATACAATGCACAAAAACCAATGTATACACCAAATTTGTAAATCTAAACCTCATAAAAGTAAGCCCTAAAATTAAAAGCCCTATAAGTGCGGGCAATACTTCTAAAAACCACGTAAAATACTCCAGAGGCGCTATGGCAGACCAAATAAAAAAGGCGCAAAGCACTACCAGATAGCTATAAATAAGTTTCATAAATAAAGGTTATCTCTCTCAAAGATATCTTATTTTTGAGAGATAGAACAATTAAAGATGTCTATAGCTGTACCCGTACGAAAAATAATTCATGTAGATATGGATGCCTTTTATGCGTCTGTAGCGCAATTAGACCAGCCAGAACTTAAAGGTAAAGCTATTGCTGTAGGTGGTGGTGGCAAACGAGGGGTTATAAGTGCTGCCAGTTATGAGGCTAGAAAATTTGGTGTTAAAAGCGCTATGTCGGGTAGTCTTGCGATTAAACTATGTCCACATTTAATTTTTGTAAAGGCAGATTTTGAGCGTTACAAAGCCATCTCGCAACGCATACGTCATATTTTTTACGATTATACCGATTTGGTAGAACCACTTTCTCTAGATGAAGCCTACTTAGATGTGACCACTAACAAGAAAGGCAATCCCAGCGCCTCTTTAATTGCTAAAGAGATAAGGACACGTATTTTTAACGATATGGGTCTAACGGCTTCTGCAGGCATTTCTATCAATAAATTTATCGCTAAGGTGGCGAGCGATTATAATAAACCTAATGGACAAAAAACAGTAAATCCCGAAGAGGTCATTCTGTTTTTAGAAGCCTTAGATATCAGAAAGTTCTATGGTGTCGGCAAGGTAACTGCTGAAAAAATGTACAAGCTTGGTATTTTCACCGGTACAGATTTAAAGACTAAATCCCTGGAATATTTAAGCGAACACTTTGGGAAATCTGGCCGCTACTATTACCATGTTGTAAGAGGCATTCATACAAGCGAAGTTAAACCTCACCGCACTAGAAAAAGCCTAGCCGCAGAGCGTACCTTTAGCGAAAATTTAGCCTCTGAAATTTTTATGCTAGAAAAACTAGAGCATATCGCAGAAGAAGTCGCGAAGCGCTTATTAAAAAATAAAGTGGCAGGAAAAACAATAACTCTAAAAATTAAGTATAGTGATTTCACTCTACAAACCAGAAGTAAAACGCTTCCGTATTTTATAAGTGACAAAAGTGTAATTTTAGAGACTGCTAAAGACTTGTTATATCAAGAAAAATTAAATAATTCGGTGCGTTTACTGGGCATTTCACTATCGAACCTCAATACAGAACAGAAAGATAAAGCCATACCCCAAAAAAGAGTAAGTGCACAACTTAAGTTTGGGTTTTAATAGCACAACATCTTCAACCTTAGCTTTTAAGTATTGCCACAGTCGTAAAGATGGTAAGGCAATCTAAAAATAACTAATCCATACCTCTTAGGTTTATGCTTTAAAGACAAATTAGGGGGCATTTTTTAAAATTATTAAAGCATGTACCACTCAAAATAACGACACAATTATGTCTTATATTACCCTGTTTTTGTTCTATTTTGCTTTTGATTAGCTTAAAAATTAACATTTTTTATTAAACTTTAACATTTTACTGTCCTATTTTACATCGCATGTTTTATAAGTATATTTTTATAAAAAATAAGAAATTTCACATTTAGACGTGTTTTTTGTTTGTTTTATCTATAATTTATTTGAATAAATGATTTTTTGTAAGAAAAAACGTTTTTACAGGATGTAGCAGGTAGGTACAAGTAAGTACAGGATAGCCTTTACATATTTCGAGATGTAACTTTGCTAGCTCATTCAACTATAACTAAATTATTATGAAAAACCAATTATCATTAAGTATTATGCTTTTTCTGCTCTGTTTTGCATTAAAAGCGCAAACCCCTCCAACAATTAGACTATCTGCAAATTTTGCAAACGCTAATAATAGCAGAGGGACTCTAACCAATAATATCGATATCTTTAACCGCATTCACCCCATTCCTGGATTTCGTAATCCAATTATTCAAAATTCGGGAATTTGTGTTGTAAGGCCGCTTGGAGGCATCTCTATGCGTAATGAAGACGGCGATAGAGTCGCCGACTTAAGCAAAGATTCTTACAGATGGAACCCTAGTACGCGCAGCTTTGAAACCGATTTTTCAAGATTAATTGATCAAATTAGAAGAGTTAAGGCGCAAGGCCACATCGTAAGGATGATTGTTTTAGATAATCCGTCTTGGGCTTTCCAAAGAGATAGTAATGGTAATTTCCCTAGAGGGCAAAACGATTATATCATAAATTCTTTTGGAAATGCTACACCTCCTGTAGACTTTAATGCTTGGGCTGCATACCTAAGAAGCGCCATGAATGCTATTATTGGGGAACTAGGTAGAACTGAAGCGGCTAGAATTCAATATGGCATTGGCCGTGAAATTGGTACTCGAGGTCATTGGACTGGAAGTCAGGCTGCTTTTTTTAGATTTTACGCCCGCTCTGTAAATGCTATAAGAACAGTGCTCCCTAATGCACGTGTTGGTTCGCATTTTTTGTGGCAAACGTCTAATAACCCTTGGGCTAGAGATTTTATTGAATTTTGTGCAGAGAACGACGTACCATACAATTTTGTAGGTGTATCGTATTATCCCATTTGGAATCAAGCTTCTAGAACTAATTTTGACGAGGTTTATAGAGTAGATTTTGGTGCTATTACAAATGACCCTAACTGGAATAGTAATGCTAAACTTCAATTACATGAATTTGCCTTAATAGAAAGATTTGGAGGTGGAGGTAGCACCTTTGTTAATCCTTCAGAAGGACATTTAAATTCGTTCCTAGTAGGTTTAACACGTATGGCATGGATAAATGATATTAATGAAATCTTTTTATGGGGTGATGGCTCGCAATATACTCATGCCTTCAATGAATTAAGAGGCTTAGTTAGAAATAGGTTATATACCAATACGCGTTCTGGAACAGCACCAAGAAATACTTTTGTAAATGCAACATTTACCCAAGATGAAAGTAACGACAAGTATCAGGTTATAGCCTACAATTATACCTCTAATCAAACTGTAAATAGCGGTAGAGGAAATCCTCTAAACGTTAACATAAGAGCTACTGTAGATGCACCTCCAGGATCCGCTTTTAGATGGCGCACAAGAACATTTGTTCAAGGCACTGGAGAAGATAACCCTGGTAGAATCGTTGAATCTAATTTTAGAAACGGAACAACAACTGGTAGTGGTAGCAATTCGTTAATATCTCTAACCACACTGGTAGAAGGCTTTTCATGGACTTTATATGAATTTGAGATTACATCTCGTGCTTCTGGCTCTACTAACACCAATGATATAACTGGTTCTTGGTTTCGCCTTAAAAACAGGTTTACCAATAGGTATTTAGATGCAGGAAGTGGCTTTAGTTTAGGGACGGAAGCCTCTACATCTGGTTTCGACAAACAGTTTAGGTTTGTACGTACAGGTAATTTCTACAACATAGACATTAGACGTGCATCTGGCAATAGCGGAATTCTTCGTGCGCTTAATGATAATGATAGAAATGTAATAGTGACAAATAATACATCAAGTTTTAATAATGACATGCAATGGACTATTGAAGTTAACTCTAATGGTATCGCTACTTTTAGAAATAGAGCGCGAAACGCTTATTTGAGAGATACTAGCGGAAGAGCAACACATGATGCGACTAATGATACAAACCATACGCGTTGGACTCTAGAGCGCGTAACAAGTGTATCGTCTAAAGATCTTCGTGATTTGGGTAAAATTGACGATGAGGCTTCTCTGCAAATTTTTGTTTCTCCAAATCCAAGTGAAAGCGGTGTATTTAATTTAAGTCAACCTGAATCTTGGAGTGTTTCCAATTTAAATGGTCAAATTGTTCTTAACGGTCGGGGTACTATTATAAATCTTTCATCAAAACAAAGAGGCCTCTATATTTTGAGAACGTCCTCTAATCAAATTATTAAATTAGTGTACTAATTAATAGTATATTCTTTTTATAGTATAAAGAGGTTATCTGAAAAGATAGCCTCTTTTTGGTTAAGCCGTGTTATAAGTGTCCAAAAGTGTAATTTTAGAGACTGCTAAAGACTTGTTATATCAAGAAAAATTAAATAATTCGGTGCGTTTACTGGGCATTTCACTATCGAACCTCAATACTGAAAAAAAGAAAAAACCAGAGCTTAAAACAAGTGTTAGTGTACAACTTAAGTTTGGGTTTTAGTTTAAAACTATATCGTTTAATGTGAAAATTTTCATCTCTAACTGTATTTCCATTACGTTTATTAAAACAGATATTAGCATTGATCTCTTTTTTTGAACAGGACTCTTTAAAATTCTTGGCACCAAATCCTGCATCGGTATTTAAAAACGAACCTTCTATTGGAATACTCGCTTTTTCGAGTGTTGCCGTTACTACTTCAAACTGTACTTCTATATTGTAGAAATCATTATGGTTACCAGCTAGAGGTTTTGATATAGCAAAAGGCAATCCTCTCTTAGCTTAGGATATATACAATTTCTATTATATCTTTGCCTGCAATATAAATTAATCAGAAAGTTTTTTATCTTCAAAGTTTCATTTAAATTAGAAAAGTAAAGTTGTTAGATTTTTTTTTTTTGAATTCTCAAACTGATTAAAAAATGCAAATTAATAATCTATGATGAAAAATTTCATTTTTTCTGTTGTTTTTTTTCTCCTATCATTTATGAGTTTTGGACAGATTTCTTTCTCGGATGAAATCCCTACTCCGTTTCAAAGCTTTAGTGGCGCTTCGCAAATTGCAGCAGGAGATATCGATAATGATAATGATAATGATATTTTGGTTGTTGGATTTCAATCTCGTGGTAGGGATTTAACCAAACTATATATCAATGATGGTTATGGAAATTTCACAGAATCATCAAATCAACCATTCTCTATATTATTTGATTGCCGTGTTAAATTTATAGATATTGATGGCGATAATGATGATGATCTTTTAGTATCCTCAGGAAAAGTATTCAAAAATAATAACGCTATATTCACGGAAATTCGATCTGGATTAAAAGGAACCTGTTTCTCTTCATTTGCCTTTTCTGATGTTGATCTTGATGGGGATATTGATGTGTTTATATGTGGAGGAGGGCTTTCAGTTCTTAATCTTAATGACGGTAATGGTAATTTTTCTGAATCTGATGTTACTTTCTTCGAGTTTAATACAGTAGGAAGACCGGCCTCAGCATTTGGAGATATCGATGGTGACGGAGATGATGATTTAATATTATCAGGATATCACAGGAATGATGATAGAGTCCAAGTAAAACTATATCAAAATGATGGGAATGGAAATTTTTCTGAAATTCAAAACACATCATTTAAAGGCCTTCAATATGGTAACATCAAATTAGCAGACATTGATCAGGATAATGACTTAGATCTAGTATTATTTGGTAAATACGAAACACGCAACGATACTCAGTATAAAATCAAATTTTATGTAAATGATGGCTTAGGTAATTTTTCTGAATCACAAAATGCAGACTTACCTATTGCAAACACTACTACAAATGCTTACGGTTATACCATGCTTTCAGATTTGGATTTAGATAATGATTTGGATATAATAGTAACAGCCTTTGCCACTAAGGTATTTGAAAATGATGGTTTAGGAAATTATCTAGAATTAGAAAATTCACCTTTCAAAGGTTATCGAAATGGCTTTATGTTATTTGAAGACTTTAATTCAGATAAATCTAGAGATCTACTATTAACAGGATATAATTTCAAAACTGATCATAATGGAACAAGTTTACATTTTAACAATACAACTCAAACTTTAAAAATTAAAGATTCTGACAACAATGTCCCTTTTGGCTTTTTTCCAAACCCATTAACAGATAATGACGAAATTTTTGTAAGTAAAAGTGCTAAAGCAGTTCTTATTTATGATTTAACTGGTAGAAATATTCTAAAGTTCTCTAAAAATAAATTTAAAATTGATAACTTAAAAGAAGGGACTTATATTATGCAAGTATTATTGGACAATAACGAAATAGTAACAAAAAAAATAATAAAAAAGTAACATTTCCTATATCCTCTCGCCAGTATACTATAGTAAAAGGGAGTTACAGAACATAATTTTTAATTTAAATTCATAAGCTGCACTATGCCTAAGAAAAAGGCAAAAATTGAGTAAAAAAGAAATTTTTTATAACGTGTTGAAAAAAGTTTAAACAACTTCCTTTTTCTTGAATAGGCATAGCTGCTATACTCACAAGCATATCATCACTTCTAAGAAGCCTTTTTTACAAGCCATAGCATTCACATCTTCTATAGTTTCATTTGTACTCACAAACTTATCGTAATAAAACGCCTGTACGCCCCATAATAAACATAAACAGGATAAATATACTTGTTAGATGCAAATACTAGAATATAACACGACAGGCGCCATGCCGAAATTTGAAATACCCTATGGCCACTAGTTCGCTATTGTAGAAATCGCTTTGACATCTATTTCATTGGTATAGTCGCTGCGTGACAACAAATAGTTCTAGTAATGCAATCTTTTACACGAATACACTTAAGTACCTAATATACACTCATAAGCTAGTGATTTAAAAAAGAAGAAATAAGGCTGCTTTTTTTAAAATTATTAAAGCATGTACCACTCAAAATAACGACACAATTATGTCTTATATTACCCTGTTCTTATCCTATTTTACCGTTTACAATTTCAAAACTTTAACTTTTCTTATCCAACTTTAACATTTGACCATCCCATCTTATCTCATATTTATGCAGCTCTATTTTATCAATAAAAAACACTTAAACGTGTTTTTTACTTGTTTCATCTGTTATTTATTTAATAAAAAACCAATATAAGTAAGAAAATAAAACAACTCAGGACATGGCAGGAGTGTACGAGTGAGTGCAGGATACTCATTATATATTTCGAGATGTAACTTTGCCAGCTCATTAACTGAAAACTAAATTATTATGAAAAACAAATTATCACTAGTCGCTATCTTTTTTCTGCTCTGTTTTGCAGTAAAAGCGCAAACCCCACCTACCATTAGGCTATCTGCCAATTTTGCGAATTCGAACAATAGCATAAGGATTCTAAATAATAATATTGATACCTTTAACCGTATTCACCCTTTCGATGGTGTTCGTAGACCAGTCATCAACAGTCAAGGCATTTGTATTGTTAGGCCACTTGGAGGTATCCGTGGAACTACTCGAGACGGCACGAGTTTTGCAGACCGATCTCAAGATACTTACAAATGGGATCCTGACCTAGGAAGGTTTGTGTCTGATTTTACAAGATTAAGAACGCAACTTACTAATGTTAGAAACGCAGGCCAAATTGTAAGGATGGTTGTTTTAGACAATCCGTCTTGGGATTTCCAAAGACAGGATGATGGGACTTTCCCTAACGGACAAAGAAACTTTATGATAAATTCTTTCGGAAATGCGACACCACCTTTAAATTTAGACGCTTGGGTAGCGCACATAACAAGAGCCGTAGAAGTTATTGAAGAAGTACTAGGTGAAGAGGCAGCAGCCCGAATACAATATGGTATTGGCCGTGAAATTGGTACTCGAGGCCATTGGACTGGAACGTCAGGTGAGTTTTTTGAATTTTATCGACGTAGTGTAATTGGTATAAGATCAGTGATTTCAAATGCACGTGTAGGGTCGCATTTTTTATGGCAAACGTCTAACAACCCATGGGCTATAGATTTTATTAGATTTTGTCAGCGAAGAAATGTTCCATATAATTTTGTAGGCATATCGTATTACCCTCTTTGGAATCAAGCGAATAGAACTAATTTTGATCAGGTTTATAGAATGGACTTTGGTGCCATTACAAGCGATTCTGCCTGGAATAGAAATGCTAGTCTTCAAATACATGAGTTTGCTTTAATAACAGGATTTACAGATGGAGGGGCTGGATTTAATGAACCCTCAGAAGGCCATTTAAATTCGTTTTTAGTAGGCTTAACACGTATGGCATGGGTTAATGATATCGATGAAATATATTTATGGGATACGGGCTCACAATATAGCGACGCCTTTAATGCATTAAGAGGCTTGGTTGGAAATAGATTATATTCCAATGCCAGTTCTGGATCAGAACCAAATAATACTTTTGTAAATGCAACATTTACTCAAGATGAAAGTAACGGCATGTACCAAGTTATGGCCTACAACTATACCTCTAATCAACGTGTAAATAACGGTAATGGAAATCCCGTAAGAGTTAACATAAGAGCTACAGTAGATGCACCTCCGGGATCTACGTTTAGATGGCGTACAAAAAGGTTTGTTCGATCTAATGGAGGTACTGTCGTAGAAGAGGATTTTGAAACTGGAACGACAACTGGTAGTGGTGCTAATTCTTTAATATCCTTAACAACTAGAGTCGATAGCTTCACATGGACTTTATATGAATTTGAAATTACAAATCGAGCTGGTTCTGGAGCTGGGGCTTCAAATAACAACAGTCTAACAGGAACTTGGTTTCGCCTTAGAAACAGGTTTACCAATAGGTATTTAGATGCAGGAAGTGGC
>CAZLTR010000028.1:0-822 GCA_964562415.1 uncultured Hyunsoonleella sp.
AAATAAAGGATACCGTGTAAATTCAAGATAATTTTGGACAGTTCAGTTAACTCATAAATTAGTACTGCAACACCTTTCGCAAGGTGATTTCTACAAGTAAAAAAACTACAGGTTGTTATTCCATTCATCCCCATTATATGGGATTCAATAGCATAATTACTTTTCAATTCTGCTGTTATAGACTTTACTTTTTTTATGTCGTCTATCCCATTTATCCACCCTTGTAAAGTAATCATATTTTAAAATGTTATATCGTGAACTAAAACTCCGTTTACTTCAATCTTCGTATTTACTTGAAAATCATTCGCATATTGAACAGCCCTATTTATCCAATCATCATTTTGAACACCTTCAAGTATTAGGTAATTATCTTTACCTGCTGTTTTACTAGCTTTCATGTGATACTTCATTTGAGTTCTTTTTGCCTGAGACATAGGATTTGTAGAAGTAAGAGCTTTATGCTCTACGAAATATTGATCTGTGATAGTATCAAACTCTTTACCAGTAGGATCGGTATCGAACTTCTTACTTGTTTGCGTATTTGTACCAAATTTTTCTTTTAAAGCCTTAGAAAGATTAGGGTCTGGATCAGGTAGCTCTACTAGTTTACCTGAAAGTATTTGATTCCATTCTGCGTCCGTGGCATTATCTAAAATTGACTTTTTACCAGTACCAAATGGAAATTTATCAAGCACCTTTAAATAATCAGGATTACCTCTAATTATATCATCAATACCTTTATCAAAAGCGACCTTCCAACTATCGACCAAATCCGTACCTTTTACCTCTTTTTCTAAGGCAAAACTCTGTCCTACTCCTAAA
>CAZLTR010000028.1:922-26473 GCA_964562415.1 uncultured Hyunsoonleella sp.
TTTTAAGTGCAGTTTCTCCTAGGTCGTCCAGCTTCTTCCAACTATCGATCAAATCCGTACCTTTTACCTCTTTTTCTAAGGCAAAACTCTGTCCTACTCCTAAAAATAGAAGGACAAAAAATATCGGATAAAGCCACTTTTTAAGCATACCGCAAGATACCATTTTAGCTTTTATTTTCAATTGAAAAAAAATAAGGTAATGGGTTTTCGTTTTTTTGATTGAAGTATGCCTGTCCTGTTCTTTAAGGTCTTGACGGTATGTTTTTGCATGCTTCAAGCAAAAAAATGATCCAGGGGTTGAAGGGGGTGGAAGACCCCCTGGGCATGTGTGGTGGGTTTACTTACTGGGTCTAGGTAAAAGCGCCTGCGGCTAAATCGGCGGTGGGTATGTGCGATGGGTGATGCGAGCCGACCTGCGAGTGGAGCAAGGGTGGTAGACCTAGAGTGTGAGGCACGAACACGGGGGCTAGCTATGTCTAGACACAAGGGCTTTCCTATCTGCCGAAGGCTACAATAAATCAGCTTGCCCGCAGCCCGCAGCGACCCGCAGGCGAGCTAAATTATGGCAGGCGATGGATGTGTGGCTGCTGACCTTTTCGGGAAGCTGCCTAAGCAGACAAAGTAGCCTGACGTGACGACTGACCGAGGAGCGCAATAACCGTGACAGACTGCGCAGCTTAGCGCAGCACCCCTTGGGGACGTGCAGCGCTTTTTTTCTCTTAAAAATAAAATCTAAAAAAAGGGCTGCATGGGTCTGGCACGGTTATTTGCCGACGACCGAAGGAGGAACACCGCTTTTCCTAGATGGTTTTACTGACCCCTTTCGGGTGAAGTAAAACCACACTACGTACTGCTTGGCTTACTTTCTTTGTATTGTAAAGGATGGTAAATCTCTACCTGTGCTTTTAAATCGGTTAAATCTGCTTTTTGATACCGTTCGGCACTGCTTACCGTTTTAAATCCTGCTAAGTACTGGGCTTTTCTTAAACCTTCTTCTCGTACCCAACTAGCTATTCTACTTTGTCGTAATTGGCTTATTTTATGGATTTCTATGTTTAGTTTTGCTTTGGTCTGTCCTTTTACTTTTTTACTTAACTGTTTAAACTGCCAATGCAATAAATTGTAATGATCGGCTTGTGGAGCAAACAGCTTGTCGCTTTCTTCTTGGATTAACTGTGGTCTGGTTTCTCTAATAAATCGGTCTAAACTTAATACCTGATTGGCTTGTAATGGCAAGTAACGCTCTCTTTTCTGCTGCCGTTCTCCCACGTATATTTGTCCTTTTTCCAGTTGTAAATGATGCAGTTCTATCCCCATAAACTCTCGCATGTCTAAACCTTGGTAAATGATCATTCCAAGTATGATTTTATCGCTGTGGTAGTAGATGCCTGCACTTTGCTTTGTTTCATAGCTCCCATAAATAAGGTCTAATTCTTCTTCGGTGAGTAGGTTTTGTGGTTGGCTTCTGGTTAGCCCTCTAAGTCTTGTGGTTTGGGCAATGTTGGGCAGTTCTTTGTATTGGTAATAATGGCTAATCACTTGCAGGGTTCTGTTGACGTGGAACTTGCTTTTGCCTTGTTTTAGCATGTAACCAATAAAGTTCATCAGGTCTTTGTATTTGGCAGCTTCTATCATGATTTGTTTACTCTCCAACCATTCCAAGTAGGGGTTTACTAGGTTGTTCATTCGGTTAATGTACATGCCCGGAGTAATGCCGATATCAATCAGGTAATCGCTAAAGCGGTGAGCCACCGCAGGCTTTTTATTTGTTGTTTTCTTCATACATTAAATGAGTGTATCGTTGGGTTGTTTGCATGCTACTGTGTCCTAAAAACTGCCTGATCTGTTCAAGTTTCATCCCATTTTCAAGCAAGTGTGTGGCAATGCTATGCCGTAAACCATGTAGTGTAATGTTTTTGGTAATGCCTGCTAATGTAGCAAGTTGTTTTAAGCGGTCATTAAAACCAGAAGCTTCTTTGTAATAGCCTTTACCGTGTATTAAAACCTTAGTGCTTGCTACTTTTAATAGTAATGGACGTGCATAACTAAGATACTCTTTAAGATCATCACATACAGTAGGATTCATAGGTACATACCTTGGGCTATACGTCTTAGATTTCTGCACTTGTAAAAGCTTACTTTTAAAATCAACATCACTTATGTCAAGCTGCAAGCCCTCTGAAGCTCTCAAGCCACAACCGTAATAAATGGCTAGCATTGCACGGTCTTTATACCCTTGCATACTTTGATCTGTAGCCCTGTAGAGCTGTTTTATTTCTTGTTGATTCAGTATTGTTTTTTGAGTCTCTACGTATGGCGTAATGCGTAGTTTTGTAGTGATAATTGGGCTGTAACCGTAGCTTTCCAGATACTGATCTAAGAGCCGTAAACTACTCATGTATAATGCTATTGTAGTGCTTTTTATAGGAAGTCGTTCTAATTGGTTTTGGTACTGGTTAATGATTTCAGGGCTAACGTCTTCCAGTTTGGTAATGTCTTCGTTTTGCAGATACCCTAAAAAGTACTCGATCCTTCTGCTATTGCCTTTAATGGTACTTTTAGCATAACCTAGTCTATTTAGCCACAGCTTAAAGCTGATTAATAATTCTGTTAACTCATTTTTCATCTTTTACTAATTGGGGGTTGAGTCTCTCGACAAAATGGGGTCTTGTGCATTTCGAAGATTCCATTAGCAACTGAGTTAACTTATTTACTTCCAAGGCTTTCAGTTGCTAACTGGTCTGATTCGCAACTGTTAGCAGCATTATCAGCTTTGATTTTTGCTAAAGCTTTATCTAAAGCATTGGTAATATTATCGTTTAGCTGTGTGTATTCTTCTTTACTAGTCAGTTCATATTCATAACCTGATTTGTGTTTGTTACCTCCAATGATTTTAATATAACCGAACTGCTGTAATTGGTTGAGATAGTAGCGTAGATTGTGCGGATTGATTCGCATCCATTCCCTAACTGTGGAACGGTAAAAAGAGACTTTCTTTTCTCTTAGTAGATGTGATTTAAGTACCTCTAAAAAATCCCTACAAGCTTTCGTTAGTTCGTCAGATTTAGCCAACAATACTTCTTTCAATAACCAGTTCGCTTCTTCTATATCTTCCAATGTTGTTTCGATATATCTTTCTCCTGTTTGGCTGTCGACCTTCGACTGGCGCTGATACTGCTTGTAAAAGGTAATGACCTCAATAAAATTTAAGTAATGTGTATTGGTTCGTAAGGGCTTAAAAACCGTCTCTGGAATAATGAGTTTAGTAGCATAAGGATTCCTTATTTTGATAGGCTTTAGTACACTTTGCATATCCTTGAAGAACGCTTTTATTTCTTCTTCTTTTTTGCGGTTTACTGCTCCTGCACTGATTTCTCTTTGATAACTCATAATGGCCTCTTTGTGCTGTTTACTATTGTCCAAGTAGATTAATAAACTCCTGTTGGCATTGTCTTCGTAGAGTTTTTCTCTGGTGGTTGTGCCTGCTAAACAGATCGGACCTTCCACCTGTAAAGTGATGGTTTTCAAGTTCCCTTTACTGTCTTTAATCGGGATCGTTTTACTGATGCGCTTCTTGCTTTGCAGCTCTCTAATGGCGAACAGTACTTTATCATCATTTGCCCCGTCCAAGTCTTCTATCAGTACCAGTTTATGTTTAAGTTCTGTCCTGTCAAAGTAATACAGCGCATTTTCACTTAGTGCCGTAATTTCCAGTTTATGTTCCTCTGGGATGAGTTCTGCTATCTTTTCTTGCAGGTAGGTTTTTCCAGTTCCCGAAGCTCCCAAGCTAATGATATGCAAGGGCTGTTCTCTAAGTCTCGATGTAAAGACCAGGTACATTAACAGGCGATTCGTCTCTTCGCCTATCATTCCACTTTTACCAATAAGCACATTCGTCTTTTTTAGTAGGTTTTCGGATTCTAAAAACTTGATGGCTTTCTGCTCTTGGATTTTGGTAAGTAGTCTCTTTTCCGCCTTCTTCGGCTTTTGTTGTTCGATTAGATTCACTCGGTAGCTTTCCAGTTCTTCGGTCAGTTCGGCTATTGCTAATCGTACTTCTCGGCTTCCTATTTCTAGTCGTTCAGATGCTTTTCGTATCAGTTTTTCGCTTTGGTCGTCATGGTATAAGTCCAGACTATGGCGGATGCTGTGCAATGGACTATCACTATCCTTTCGCTGTATTTTTAGCGTTACTTTCAGCTTATCGACTGGATGGGTAGCGATGCCTCCAAGAATGGAGATTAGCAGCACGCCACTTTCGTAAGTCATAAACTCAGGATTCTTTGTATCCAGTTTTGACTTGGATAGTATTTGCGTGTCGAGAGGCTCTTTATTGCCTGCAGGTGCTACCTGCTCAGTTGAAGAAAAAAGTAGTGTTCTGTTCTCGATTAGATGGTTTAAGATTTCAGGTTCATGTGATTGTGTTAAACTGTTGGGGTCTTCGCCTTCTGGTGTCTCTACTTTACTGATTTGAACGTTTGGCAGTAGTCTATTTAGTTGCTCTGCATATTTCGCTGTGGCCGTGCCACCTGCATTATCTCCATCTAAAAAGAAGACGATTTCTTCTAATGATTTACAGTTTTTTAATGCTGTGGTGTGTTCGGTGGTTAGTCCGTTTGTACCGTAAAGAGCTAATACTTCATACTCTGTAAATCGCTGAACCGTTAACGCATCAATGACAGATTCTGTAATTACAAGTTGCTTTGCTTCTTGGCTTGGGTAATTGGGGTAAAGCCCTTTTCTATTCTCTAAGTAATAATGCCCTTTGGTTAGACTTCTTCCATAAAATGATACGATTTGATTTTGGTTGTCTTTGAGTGGAAAGACGATGCAGTTTTGTAGTTGTTTGTAGCCAGTTCGGTAATGATTGTACCCTATCTCCAGTTTAATATCGTTTAGGTTTCTGCTCTCCAGATAGTCTACCGCTTTTTTACTTTTTGGTAAAGCTTGGCGTAGGGTTTGGAAGATTTCAGACAGTTTAGATTTTGGTTGCTCTGTTACTCCTAAAAGTGCTTTCGCTTTTTTGATGGCTTCATGCTTGGTGCATTTATCCATGTGAAGAATAAAATCTATTTGGTCGATGGCTTTACCTGTATGCTCGCAGTTGCCACTAAAACAGTGTACGGTATTAGTCTTGGGGTACACTTGCATACTGGGGTTTTTATCGTCATGGAAGGGGCAACAGCATTGGTTGTTTTTTACTTTTATGTTGTAATGCTCTAGGACTTGACCGATACTTAGCTGTTGTTTGATTGCTGAGATGTCCATTTTAGTTCTGATCTGCGTTTCTAAAAATATCTCGGGTGGCGCGTAAAATATGGTAGTACTCCCGCATGTTCTTGTACACCCCTGAGCCTTCTTGCTCTTGTTCGGCATTGTAGCTTACCCATACTTGCATCAGTTCGTCGTAAACATCTGCGAGGTAAGCACCCCCATAACAGCTTACTAATTCTTCTAGGTCTTTACTCGATGTTGCTTTCATTTTACAAGGTGTTTTAGGGTTTCTTTTAATTCTTTTAAGGCGGCTTTGTAGTCTTGCTCTGGTTCACTTTGCTCTAAGGGTACTATAATTAACAACCGATCTCGCATCATTACACTTACCATATCTCCAACCTCAAAACCTAATGTCTCTATCCATGCTCCAGAGAGTTTTAACTGGGGGACATTTCTTCGTATCGATCGTCGGTATAAGCCTCCTATTTTAAATTCGCGCTGCTCTTGTTTGGACATACTTTTATTTTTTTGAAAAAGTTTTTTGTGTAACATCTGCAACAAATGTAGGACTTGTTTATTAATCTTCAAAATAACACTTTCTTTTTTTGTTGATTTAAACTCACTATTTTTGTCTAAATCAGCATTTAATATTGTGTTTTAGATGAACTTATTAAACATTGGAGACCGCATAACAGCGCTTAGGAAGCAAAAAGGATGGTCGCAATCAGACCTTGCAAAAGCTATTGAAGCCTCTAGGGATATGATTGGTAAGTATGAACGTGGCGATAACTTACCTTCTGTGGAAGTCGCTTTTAAGCTGGCAGATATTTTTGAGGTGTCTGTAGATTATCTTTTGGGTAAAGGACAACACGCTTCTTATGATAAAGATACTATTAGAAGATTAGAAGATATTGAGAACTTGGATACTGATACCAAACAGGCTCTATTTACCGTGATCGATACTTTTTTAAGAGATTCTAAAGCTAGAAAAGCTTATTCTTGAACTATGGAAGAAGTAGACCTTTATAAAGACCTACAATTAGACCGCTTTTTTCAAGGGTTAGCAAAAATTTACAGTGGTCTAAATATCAACATTAAGTCGACCCCAGATGTATTAAGAAGTATCGATAATATTTGTCTATCTCACGGATTTATTGCTCTTAATGAAGAATGGAAAGAGTTAACCACGAAAGAAGCTGAAGACTTTTTTATATCATCACTCCGTTTCAATATTGGTTTTACCAATCATGAGAACATGCCAGAAGAAAAGGCAAAGAATTTGTATCACGATCTAACAAAAAGCTTTAACCTCGAAGGTTGCAAGGTATTTACTAATTGGTACAATAACCCTTGGACAAACAACGAAGATCCAACGGGGATAAATACAATAAGTGATGCTACACTTGATTTAGCTTTGGTAATTGTTGATGAAAATAAATTACTATTTTATTTTATTTCATTTGAAGATTAAAGTTGAGGATACATTGTTAAAAGTTTCCATACACCGTTCTCCTTCTTATAAATAGCTTTTACTCTAAACATTTGAACCGCTGAATTTATATCTCCTCCCGCTGGCACACCATATCCAAAAGCAGTGCTTGCTTGCCCTGTTGAAGGATAGTTAACTGGGTATGTACTTCCTGTTGCGGGGGGATTCCAATTTGCAGAATTCGGTCCTACATTCTCTAATGCATCTTTTAATCTTTCAGGACTTTCAAACTTAGAACTATAAGGAGGTGGGTTCCCATTAAATGTTGTAGATCCGTCAGGAGCCGTACTAGGGTTAGTATTCGCTCTTTTAACCAAAGCATCATCTGTAACATCGTGCCCATGTCTTTCTAAAACATGTGCTCTTGAGTGTGCCCCAAGTTCATCAAGTTGGGAAGGAGAATATGCAGATTCGTCTGCAATTCTTCTTACAGAAACATCATCGCCATGTTTATACATTTGATAACCATTTACTGGTTCTCCAATTGCGACACCTCCTTGTTTAGGATTCTGAGTTACGGGATCAAAATCATATTTTTCAGGCAGTAAATCACCATTCTTAAATTCTCCTAAAGCATTTCCATAACCATCCGAAAGTTTCAGGTTATCTCCATTCTTGGATAACTGTACTCCTGCACCGTCCCAATCATCCACTCTTTTTAGCCAGTCTACATCTGTTTTAAGTGCAGTTTCTCCTAGGTCGTCCAGCTTCTTCCAACTATCGATCAAATCAGGCACTTCATCAAAACTTTGAATTAAACTAGGCGCCTCTGCTAAGGTTTCATCAAGTTGCTTTAAAACATCATCCGTCCATCCTTTCGTTTTTAATAATGCTTTTGTTTCATCTGCAAGCTTCGCTAATTGCTTAAATTCAGAGAACAGAGTACCTTGCGTTAATGCTTCTGTTTTTAAACGTTGGGTTAAAGGTAAGGAATTATCTAAAAACTTTGCTGTTCTTAAATATCTAAAAACACCATCTGTAGCTACATCTACAGCTAAGAGTATTACAGCTTCTATAAGTTCAGTAGTGTTCTTTTCTTTTTGCCATTTATTACGCATGTGTCCAAATACTGCTGGCATCAATAAAATTTGTTTGTCTACTCTTGGACCTTCTAAGAGATAAAACGATACCATACTACTTAATAAAGGCTTTTCTATACTCCCATAGTATTTTGCCTCCTTATCTCTTATTTTATAGCCTTTGGTAAGTTTTAACTTAGCTGGAGTAGTATTAAATTTAGATTCTTGCCATGTATACCTACGCACTCCTGTGGTATAAGGATATACAGCATCATAATCTGTGATATCATTATCTCTTAATCTACTCTTAGCATAACGAAATGCCCATTGTGAAAGTAATAGTTTGTCAAAATTCGCACCATTCTCGGCCTCTCTAGAGAATATAGATATATCTGCAAAAGCATCTATTAAATGTATAACTAAAGGTTTGTTATTTGCTTTTTCGCGCTCTAGTGCTTCATGAAGTTGTGTTATGGCGGATACACTACTATTGAAACTACGCATGAGCTTTAATACTGCATCTTTATCTTTTTGATCTAACTCTTGTGTATTCGCTATTAATTGAATGTATGCAATACGTTGTGCTTCGCTCAAGTACTCTTTTAAAAAAGAGACCGTACAATAATTGGTTAAATTTACAGCATGTGCTTTAACTGGTGTAGTACTTATTTGCTGTAAGCGTTGGTTTACAGCGGCATTTATAGTTTCTAATTTATTTTGTTCTTGTAATGCACTAACTAAAGCATTAGCATTTTCCATTTTTTGTAACGGTATCCTTATTAAGGTCTTATTAGCATCGTTAGTTGCATAATATTTCAAAACTAAAGGGTATTCGGTATTTCCTAAATCCCACTCTAAGTTATTGGTATTTACCTCTCCATAAGCGGTTTGTATAGCCTTGGTGGCTATAGTATAATCTTTACCCCTGTAGCTAAATGTGGCGTGCGATCGTACTGCACTTGTTCCTCCACATCTTGACTTATAGGGTTTTGTAGATAAGTGTCCTTTCGAATCTAACGTAAACACACCTTTATTTTCTGTAAAATCTTCTATGAAGCTTTTGACTTCAAAGCATATAGAACCGCTATCTTCTTCAGAACTACCTATTGCATTAGGATTTCTAAGATTAGATATGAGATGATCTTCGATATATTCTTTTCCTTTTTCAGTCTTAAAAAATTCCTTGCCATTTTTTATTAGGTCTTTTACAGCCTTCCGATCGGCTATAGCAGCCCGATATTTTTCTATTTCTTCTTCAGGCAATCCACTATTAGGATCATCTATAATATCTTGTATTTGCTGTATAGTTACGTTGGTCATGATTTCTGTATCAATGCCATCTTTTATACTTTCTACAAGCGTGTTTATTACTCCTCCAAAGCTTTCCAACCACTCAGTTAATGGGATTTCAACTACAAAACTTGCATTCTCCCCAAATACAGGATCATACAACGTTACAATTTCACCTTCTGCCAATTGGTAATCGGTATTTACTAAAATATTATTAAACACCACGCCAAAGCGTGCCAATTCAAAATAAGGCACCCGTACAAAGCCACTCCCAGAGATCACGCCGTTGGCTTCGCTGGTAATATCGGTAAGGGTAATGACAAAATCGCCTGCGGTAATGCGGTCGCCTATAAGCAAATTGGGGTGGCCTTGGCGATTGGTAATCGCCACTTCGTCTGGTACAATCCCGCAGTTGTAATTTGCCGAGGGGTCTTCGGCTGCTGCGGTGGTGAGTTCTTTGGTGGGACTGTAAGCTCCATATTGAAAGGTACATTTGCCTTTTACCTTGTATTCGTAGGTGGTATTGGGTTTTAAATCCCAAACGGTAGCCCAACCCGCATTGGTACGTTTGGTAAACCAACGGGCATTGGGGCGGTCTTTCTCGCGATAGGCAATGGTATATTCGGTAAAAACACTGGGGTCTTCCTCCCAATACACATTCATTTTAGACAATCCTTTAGGTTCGCCAGAAATGCCTTTTGGCGTGCCACAGGCTTCGGTTTTACTCAGCCAAAAAATTTCACTTTTACCATTGTTTCTAAACAGCCCTATTTCTTCTGCACCTTTTAACGCCTTGGCCTGTACTTGCCAGGCATAGCGTTTGTTATTTAATAACAAAGGTTGTGCAGGACCATACACTAAACTCGTCGCCCTTGTGGTAGTTTGGTAAATGGGTGGTGAGCTTAGAAAAGCCGTTTGTGGATCTATACTGTTATCCCAAATTTCTACCAGGCTAAACTCGTATTCTACATTACTTACGTTAATGTGGCGGGGGCTCCATTGAAATACGATATTATCAACAGGTTTAGGTTCTATGTTAGCGCCATTTACAGGCAGGTTCAAAAAAGGCGGGTCGTTTCTAAAAATAAAGGTTGAGGCACAGGTACGTGCGCCTAGTTGCACCCCTCTGGCCACATCGAACACCTCAAAACAAAACTGATAGCTGCCTTCGGGAATCACTTGCCCATAGCGCCTCGGGCTTATGCCTTGTAAATTTTGCAGTTCGAAATAAGGGGCTAAATCGGCATTGGTTAAAATTAAGGGGGTCCCACCATCGATAAATAAAGGGGCGGCCCCCACCACATTATCGGTACTTTCAAAACGAATCCCATTGCCTTCAAACGCAACTTTTAAGCGTATCTGGCGGTTGCTAATGGCCAAGTCTCCTAACAACAATTGCACGCGTAATGGGCTATTTAAAGTAGACCCATCGGCATAATTGTAAAAATTAACGGGCGCTGGTGGGTTTACCGTAGGCACAATGCGTATGGGGAAACGCTGGGCATTTGCGGTACATAACGCTAGTAGGGTGAGTATATATATAAAGTACTTTTTCATGGTCTATGGTTATAAAAATACAGTTAAAAAATTAGTTTTAAAACTTCAAATTTTATTTTAATCTCTTCGTCTGCATGCTGTCGTTGTTTTATAGTAACATTTAATAATTCAACTCAATACTATCTGGGTTTGTATGTGCTACAGACGCCTTACAGTAATAATCTATGAGTTTCGTAATGAGGTATAATTCTAGCTCTTGTTTGGTTTTGCCCGCCTCTTGCATGGCATACATGGCATCCTTTTCGGCCGTCATGACGGTTTTTAAATGGGTATCGGGCTGTTGCACCTGTGCTATAGAGGTATAACTTTTAATGAGCGGCAACATCCAGCGATGGGCCACCAATCTGGCCTGGGCTTCTTTTTTGTGTTGTAAGCGCGCCTTATAGGCCTCCTGCGCTGCTGGTGCCGCTTTAGCACGCTCTGCAGTTGTGCGCTGGTGTAACCCATGGTTTTGAAGGGCTTGAACGGCTCTTACATAGGACTTTTCAAAGGTGTAATCCAAACGCTTCATATCCTTACTCAACTCTGTTAGAATGCTAAACACACGCGCATCGTAACCTGCTACAAAATCTTCGTAACTGTATAAGCCCTCTAAAAATGCAATGGCTTTTAATTTAAAGGCTTCGGCATTATTCTCTAAGGCTAAAGCTTCACGTTGCGCGGTAAGCACTGCTTTTTTAGATTTAGGAATAAATGCAAAATGTGAATGCTCCTGCAAATGGGCCAGTTGGCGTGTAATGGCGCCTTGGGTTTTACCGTATACCGAATCGCGATAGGTAAATTGCACAGGGGTAGCATTAAAATGAGAGCGCTTTTTAGGCTGCTGCGCTTTAGGCCCAGGGCTTAAATCGTCAAAAGTATAATTGTAACCAAACGTAAGAGTAACATCGGTGGCCTTGCGCAGGCCTGTTCGTAACTGCGACAGCAAACTTAAACTAAAATTGTGTTTTTCTTTTAAGGTGTAGGCCCCATTTAAACGTAGATTCGTAACGGTGGTTTCTGTCGTTCCATTGGTTTGACTTTGGTTGTAACCTAGGGTACCTGTGGTTCGCAATTTTTGTTCTAAAAATTGTTTGCTCACCGCTAAAGACGGGCCAAAAATAAGGTTGTCGTCGTTACCTGTAGTCGTGTAGGTGGCATTAAACGCCGTAGAAATCGTAAAATTACGTTCTGGATACCCCAAAGCATAGCTGGTACTGCCGTTATAGAATTTAGAGTCGCCTTGCGCTGTAACGGTGCCGCCTTGTCGGCTTACAGCGTCTTGATACGACAGGTCTAGATTAAGATTTTGCGTTTGCGTTGCTGTAGTTTTAAGGGTATAGTTGGTATTTAATGTGGCGTTTTGAGAGATTTGCTGAACATCTAAAGTATCTATTGCAGCGGCTTGTAAAGCCACGTCATTGATGCGCTCAAACTGATTTTTAATGTTGGTAAACGATTGAAAACTGGAGTAACTCGTGGCAATATTGAGCTTTTCATTGGGTGTAACTCCTATATTCACCGCAGCCACGACACGTTGCAGTTGGGAACTTTTGGTATTGTCTAAATCGTCCCGTTGTACCCCTCCATTTACGGCCACAGTTACTTTATTATTAAAAATAGCTTGAGACGCGTTAACGGTAACATGCTCTAAATCATTATTGAAGAAATAGGCCCCAAACGTGCGGTATTCCGGATCTATATACTCATAACCAGCACCTACAGTCCCTTGGCCTATTTGGTAGGTCACATTTGCATTGTAGGCTTTATAAGTGTTGGTACTGGCATTGGTCGCGATAAGACCGTTTAAAGGGGAGGCACTTGCGCTGCCATCTGCATTGACATCTTCCGTTAGTAGTGAAGCGGCGTATACTACAGCCACATTTAGCTTTGCTGTAGGCTGTACATTTGCTTCTAAGCTGGCCACGATGTTTTCCTTGGGCTGTAATTCAAACTCTAAAGGCAGTGGGTTTTCAATGGAATTTTGATCGTCTTTGGCTGTAAACACAACCATACCAAGCCCATAACGCTCTTTCTTATAATGCGTTTTAAAACCATAGCCCATACGTTTGTAAGCAGGCTCAGACTGTGCATCTTCGGCATTAAACTCTGAAGCCTCAAGCAGTCGTCCATACATCATACTAAACTGTAAGGGGCCTTCAGGGGTAAGGTCTGCTCCAAAACCTGTAAATTGATGTCCGTTTAACGTGTAAGGCGAAAATGTCATATTCACATCGCCTATATGCGTTTTCACCCATTTGTAGGACGGATGAATGCTTAAGCGGTTAAATGTAAACGGATGACTGCTATTAAATTTTAAATTACTGTATGCAAATGAAAATGGAATGTTAAACACTGCACTCACATTTATATTTACGTTACCGGTTAACACATAAGTAAACGGCGCTCTATCGGCACTCCCCTCGTATCCTACCACATTGGCAGCAACCCCACCAGTCACTTTAAACAACTTGGCTTTGCCAATTTGTCCTAAATCTTGACTGTAGGTGATGTATGTGCTACACAGTAACATTAGTATACTTAATTTTTGTTGTAAACGGTACATTTTAGTAGGTGCTATAGGCTTAAATAAATTTTGCAATGCGATTTGGGGTATTGCTGTTGTTATTCAATGATTAATTTATGCACCTGGTCTCCAGACTCCGTTTCGAACAAGATAAAATAAAGCCCTGTTGGCAATTGACTTAAATAATACTCAAATTTATAAGCCGCTTCTCCTTTTCCTGTTTTCACATCTAAAGCCACATTAGACCCTACTCCATATACCTTTAAACTTACCGCCTGTGGCTCTGGCAGGTTCACTTCTAATGTAAAACGGCCATTAGTTGCAGGGTTAGGGTAGGTTTTTAAAGTCGCTCGTTTTGCCAGTTCTAATGTAGGAGTATCTCCAGTGGCAGCAGCATCAAATTCGCGTTCTACCACCACTATTTTTTTGGTTCTCGTTTCTAAACACAAGCCAAAAGTCGCCTCCATATGCATCTCGTAACTTCCTGGGGCATCAAAAGACAACTCTGCATAATCGCTATCTTGGTAATGTACCGTAGCACCTTCGGGGAATACCCATGCTAAGGTATTAGGCAAGGGTTCACTAATATCGAACAACAGGAATTTTTCTCCTACAAACACTTGCGAGTTCCCTATAAAATCGGTGTAAATGGCCTGAGTAGTCGCTTGTATAAAAATCGTATCTGAAGCCACACAGCCCTTAGCATCTGTAACTCGAACGGTATAATGTCCTGTTTCACTCAATACTACACTTGCAGTACTGGCGGTAAACCCATTATCTGAGGTCCATTGGTAACTGGCATTAGCATCGGTAATAGTCGCATCTAGCTCTATAGTCTGGTCTTTACACAAAGTAATGTCTTCGCCTAAATTTATGATGCGTTGCTCTGGATTTACAATAGTTCTCGTCGTCTCAATCGTACAGCCTTTACGGTCTGTAACCACCACAGTATATACTCCTGCACAAGCATTACTCAAATCTTTAGCAGTACTCCCATTGCTCCATAGGTAAGCATAAGGTGGTGAGCCTCCCGCAACGTCTAAGCGAATACGTCCATCGCAACCCGCATAACAGGTAGGATTGGTCACACTACTGTTTGCGGTTAAGGCTGGTGGCGCTGTGGTTGTAATTTCGGCAAAGGCCGTACACCCACGTTGGTCTATAATATCTAAACGATAGGTTCCCGCCGTTACAGCACTTAAGGTATTGGTGCTAGCTTGGGTATTCCAAAGGTATTGGTAGGGTGGTGTACCGCCTTGGATTAAAGCATTTACGGTCCAGTCGTTTTGGTCGCCACAGTTTATAAAATCGGCCTCTAACGCCACTTCTAAAAGTGCGGGTTCTTCAAAATTAAAAACGGTACTGGTTGTTGTAGTTCGCAAGACATCGGTTACTCTAAGGTAATAGTTTCCAGCACCTACAGAAGTTAATAGCTCTGCATCGTCACCTACAGGTGTATTGGTATCTGCATTGAACCATTCGTAATCGTATTGCTTCTCTGCGTTAAAAGGAATTCCGCCTTCTACAACTGCGGTAAGACGTCCTGTAGTGGTATTTCCAAAACAGGAAATTACCGCTATTTCTGCAATAGACACTTCTAAAACAGGAGGTTCGAAAAGATCGACATCATTTATTACTAATATACAATTATTGGCATCTGTAACCGTTACCGCATATTTTTCTATCCCCGTATCGTTTAAAATATTTTGCGTTTGTGCCACTACAGCTCCACTGCTATCGCGCCACTGGTAGCTATAAGGCTGGGTTCCTCCAAAAATATTGAGCGTAATAGACCCATCGCTTAACCCTGCTGCCGATGGGAATACCCTATCGACACTGGCGACTAAAGCCCTAGGATGTAGCACATCTATGGTACGCTCTAAAACACAGCCATTGGCATCTTGCAGTGTTACCGTATAGGCGCCTGCTCTTAAGTTTGACAAATCTTCTGTACGGGCTCCATTGGTCCATTGGTAGGTGTATGGTGGCACACCACCACTTACAGTAATGTCTATAGCGCCATCGGTATCGTTATGGCATAGCAAATGTCTTATCTCTGCATCTATAACTAAAGCATTTGGCTCTTCTACCCTGTAGGTACTAAAGGCTACATTAGCATTAGCATCTGTTACTTCTACGGTATAAATTCCTGCGGTGACTAAAGGACTATTTGCCGTGGTATACAACACCTCTGTTGGGGTATCTGCTAAGGTCCATTTATAAGTATAGGGTGCCACGCCTCCTGTGGTTACTGTAACTAATGGTTGCTCTGTTCTAGTACCATGACATTGTACGCTTTCTTCCAAGCTTAATGATCTTATGGCTGTTACTAACAACTCGGGTTCAGTAATGGGTTGCGCCAAGCTTACACTACAGCTATGTGCATCGGTTACGGTAAGCAAATACGTTCCTCTATCTAACTGTGTTAGAATTGGCGTATCTGCACTAAAACTAGGATTTTCTAGTTGTGTCCAATCGTAAGTATAAGGTTGTGTTCCTCCTTGAATATCTACTTGAATGCTCCCATTCCCTGTTTCAAACCCTGTTAAATTTTGAACCGAAACGCTTGCTATTTCTAAGGGAGCTTCTGGTTGTTTTACAATAATATTGTTAATAGTTACAGCACACAAGTTGGCATCTGTAACTGTAACTTCATAGGTTCCAGCCGTAATGGTGCTAATATCTTCGGTTGTAGCAGAATAATTAGCATCTTCAACTTTGCTCCAACGGTAGGTATAGGGTAAATAATTGCCCGTAACCACATCTTTAGGACCACCCGTTACAGCTATGGCAATGCGTCCTGTTGCAGCGCCGTGGCACAGTACATCTACAGGCAGTCCATCTAAATTAGCCGTAAGATCATCGGGCTGTGTGATTTCGAATGTCGTTGTCGCAGACACACCCTTAGCATCATTTACATCTACGCGGTACACCCCTGCTGTAAGACCAGTCCATCTATTTTGACTCACATCTGTGTTGAGTGGTATTAGCGTGGTATTTTCAACAAGATACCAGCGGTACTCAAAATCGGCAGGTGTAGATTCTATAGGATAGCCTCCTGTTACTGTTGCTAATACTTCTCCTGTAGCATCGGCATGACATAACACCGCTTTTTCCTCACTAATAGCAACACGCATTGGCAAGGGTTGTCTTATAGAAAATTGCCGTTGTACTTCACAATTGTTTTCATCGGTAACAGATGCGGTATAAAGACCAAAGAACAGATTAGACAATTGGGTACTATTGGCTGTAAAATTAGCATCGTCTTCGCGCTGCCACACTATAGTATAGTCGCCTGTACCTCCAGTAACTTCTATTTCTAAGCTTCCATCATTTCCGCCTCGAGTGCTCACATCTATGAGCGCCACTTCTGCGATCACGATTTCTGAAGGTTGCAGTACCGTAATTTGTTGTGCTTCGGCTATTTCACAGGCATTAGCATCTCTAAGCCATACCTGATATGTGCCTGCTCTTAATCGCTCTAGAGTCTGTGCCGTTAAATCACTCACTGGCACATAAGTTTGTCGCTCATCTATTGAAACCGCATAAGGGGTTGTCCCGCCTTCTGGTTGTAGTACTATGGTTCCATCTTGACCATTAAAACAAGATACAGCAGTACTCCTAACACTTAAATTTAACTGTTCTGGTTCTATTAAGCGTCCTGTTGCTGTTGCCGTTGTATAACCATCGTTAACCTCAACGCGGTATTCGCCTTCTTGCAATCCTGTTACCGAGGTAGCATTGGTATTTGGTATGAGACTCCCATTAGTATACCAAGCATAGCTGTAGTTTTCAGAGCCTCCTGTGGTATTAGCAATTAGACCACCTAAATCGCCTAAACACAAAATACGATCGGTTTGTGCATCAACACGAACGATAAGTTCTTCTGGCTCGTCTACAAAAATAGGAGTGCCTTGAATTGTACAGTTAGTCGTACTTTCTGTAACCGTAGGTATGTAATAGCCCGCAGTTAAATTTGATATGGCTGCGCCTGTAGCTGAAAAAGAAGGTCTGCCTTGTTTTACCCAATCTACAGTGTAAGGGCCATTCGACCCCACAACTTCTATACCTATGGCTCCTTTATTGTCTTCAAAAATCGTATTATCAGTGACATTAATCGCATCTATATAAAACTCCTCTGGTTGGGAAATACTGTAACGCCTAGAAAATTCTGTAACACAGGCTGTATTGGCGATTTGCCTTACTCGAAAACGGTAACCTATAAGAGAGGGTGGCAATTCAAACACATTAGAATTATACCAGGTTGTTGTACTGCCTTCTGTAACGCCGTATTGAAATGGTGGTCGCCCGCCTGTAGCATTAATTTGTACTTGCGCCACACCGCCAAAGCAGGTAATTTCGCCCACACTTTCGGTAAATGTAATTGGTGCTGGCACAGCATTAAATCTTATATTGTTTTGAGAGGCCTGTCCAGATCGCGCATCTGTAATTCGCAAGGTATACGTTGCGTTATCTCCTGTTAGTGTTTGCGTATTTGTTGGTAGAATAGTTCCGTTACGTGTCCAAACCACATTGTAAGGTGGATAGCCGCCTCGTATAGTTATGATGCGCAGTTCGCCATCGTTCGCATCGGCACAACTTGGAGATGTTTGTTCTAATCTATAGGTAATAGGAGCAGGATCATTAAGGCTTGGTAAGTTTAGTGTTAACGTACAATTATTAGCATCGCGATACTCAATAGAATGTTCTCCAGCTGGCAATCCATTAATAGTAAACCCATTACTTAAATAAGCACGTCCTGTAGGCCCAGCTGTAGAGCCGTTAAGCAATACCCTATAATCAAAATAAGCCCCACTAATATCTTCTCTTGGTGTGCCGCCAGATAAAGACGCCACAATAATTTGGCCATCTCTCGCATTTGGGGCACCAGGATGTATGGGATTGGTTGCAGAACTATTAATCGTATGCGCTATTTGAGATTTCGTATTAATTTGTAAGCCTACCACTTTATTGGCATCTTCTATGTTTTGCTTATCAAAACACCCGTTAGAGTCCCGTACTTGTACATTATAGGTCCCTGCTGGTAAGTTCGCTATGGTTAATGGCGATTGCGCCAAAGTAAAACTTTGTGCTCTACTCCAATCATTCCCATTAATAATGTAATCGTAACGTCCCGATCCACCAGAAGCTGTAATTTGAATACTGCCATCATTTCTCCCAAAACAGCGTTGGTCTTGCTTTGTTGCAGAAAACGTCACTTTATTTGGTGCGGCTACCTCGAAAAAATAGAAAAACTCTCTACATTGTGGTGAGCTTTCTTTTTTACCTCTTTCAAAACCAGCTACGCGCATAACATACTGCCCTGCTTTTAAGGGGCGATTCCATTGGTAACGCCTCCGTGACGCATCGTAATTAGGGTTACCAGTACCAATAGCAGGATCGTTTGCAACCTCAATAGCATAACGTTCGTTTACAGTGGCTCTAAAATTGTCCTCAGAACCTAAATATAACGGTTCACTCTCATTTGGTAAAGGGTCTTGATTTGACGCTAATTTTTCTATGGTTAAATCCAACTGTTCGTTACTATTTAGTTCTCTATCAAAAACGATAGAAAAATTAGCATCATCACTGTAGCTACATGTGGGTTGTATTATTTCTGGAGTTGTAGATATGGCAGGTGGATCTGGTAAATATAGCAACGATATGGTTTGACTTTGAACTAAAGTTATTGGCAAACGTGCTCCAGAAGTACGCTCATTCACATAAGAACTTATTCTTATACTTATAGGGCTATTTATAGCCTCTTCTCTTACCCCTGGGGCTTGTCCATTGCGAGGTGTTGGAACAGGAAACAAGGCATTAAAAGGTACAGTAGTGTTTGGATCACTAGAATTTGTTAATCTTGTCCATCCTTTTTTCACAAATATTTTTCTATTTCTAAAATCACCTACGACTTCTCTATGAAGTCTACTAACTTCTCTATTGTGGTCATCATAAGTATTTCTAGTACCCCTAGGAAGCCCACTATAATCTGCTTGATCTGCAAAACACGACAATAAATCGTCGTAAGCAATCATAAGATTATCTAACAAGCGAATCTCTTCATCAATATCATACGGTACCTCATCGTCTTCGTCTTTGTCTCCTATTTCAAGCTCCATAATATCCAGAAAATAATCGTATTCGTAAGGATCGTCTCTCCTTAATATACATAACGCTCTTTTTGCTGCAACAAATGAATCTTTGGGGAACCCACAACTGTAAAGATCTACACTGTTTAAATCTATTAAAAACTCTATAAAACTTTCATAAGCTAAAAAAAGTGCTCTAGTATTAGACAAATAGTCTTCATTCAATTCATATTTTCCATTATACGGGTCGTAAAACTCATATTTATAAACTTCTCCAAAACCATCTTCATAACTTGCCGTTAAAGAAATTCCTCCTGTCTCGACACAACCTATTTGCGTAGTAGTTAACCTATTACCTTGCGAATCTAAAAGTTGTACTACGGGTTTAATGCTTATAATTAAATCTTCAGTAAAAATAGCATCTGCTAATATATTATCACTATTTGTATACCTTCTATAATAATTATATTTACCTTTTACTTCAGTTGTTAAGCTCCTATTCGCACTTCTTCGACTTCCATTACAACTATTTTGAGTTATCTTTCTAGTTGCTCCAAATTCAATACGTTCTATTTTTTTAGATACTGGAAAATTCAAACTATTTTCAATCACCCTATTAGTCCCTAAACTCCATGAAGTGGAAAAATCTGATGGAGTTGATTCTCCTTCAAAATAAATCTTAAAATAAAAATTAGTACACGCTGAGTTAGCACTATGCGGATGTGTATAGGTTAAGCGAAAACTCACGGTATACTCTGGCTCAATGCCTTGCGAGTAAGAAAAACAAACAAAAAACAGCAGTAATGAGAGTGTTGATAATAGCTTTTTCATAATTTTCTTCTTAGTATTCTATTTGAATTGTCTTGAGTGGGGTTTTTAAGCCATTGGGCAATAGACCTTGTATGGCATAGCGATAACTGGTATTAATTTGCAATTGCCCATCTTTAAACTGTCGTGTACCGCCATCTAATACTTTGTAGGTGCTTAAGGGCTGATCTTCCTTAGCTCTAAATAACGTGTACTCTTCTATAACTTGTTTCGAATTCCATTTTAACGCTATAAAACGTGCTTCGGCATTAACAAGCCCTACAAACCGTTCTATGGCTAAAGGTTTAAGCTTTGCTGCCGCAATGGCTAAAGGGCGTATAGGTGGCGATTCTAATCCCGAAGCATCTATAGTAATTAAAGTGTATAAATACTTATGGTCTGGAATTACAGTCGTATCTGTAAATTCATGTTGTGGTAAATCGACTCGCGACACCAACTGCCAAGCTTCTTCCTTACCTTGCTGCTTTCTATAAATTAATGTTTGTACAGCATCTTCACTACTACTGGCAATCCAATTTAAAAGCACTCCTTTTTCGTTGGCGTTATAAGCTTGTAAAACAGGTTGCGTAGGCGGTACAACATCTGGTTTTTTAAGTTCTAAAACCTGTGAAAACTCTGATGGATTGTATCGCTTATCGTATGCTTTTATTTTATAATACACTTTACTATTAAGGGTAGAAATCGCTATTGTATCTATAAATACAGGCACTGGAATGGGTTCGAAGGTTATTTGCGTAAATTCTTCGGTCTTTAAATTGGCACGAAATACGCGATACCCTAAAAAATCGGCCTCGACATTGGTTTGCCACTTTAAGGTAACTATGCCTGTGGAGTCTACTACTCCAGAAAGTGCTTGAGGTACTAGAGGCGGTATACTATCATTTAACTGTACCATTTTAGGAAAAGAAGCCCGTTGTTCGCCCCGAAGCCCTACTGCTGCAATCTTAAAATAATTAATCCCTTCTAAATTTGTGAGTGTTTGACGCCGTTTGTTTTTATCTATTGTTTCCATAACAGTAACATAAGTTCCCTTAACTGTGTTGGATCTTTGTATTTCAAAATGGCTTATGGTTGCTAAACCTTCTTCTGGAAACTCCCAAAATAATTCTACTTGAGACTCGTCTTGAGACAATTCGGCATTGGTTATGGCAGGATTATATACCAATGCTTTTCTTCCAGCACCTTTTATAATATCTGATGTGGGGCCGACTTCACCAAAGGGCGAAATCCCCTTGACACGGTACTGGTATTCGTAATTGTTTTGAGCCAAACTATCGATATAGAACATACGGTCTGAAGGTTTTTTACTTTGCCCACCAAAGTTCGCTATTGGGACATCTTGTAAGGCTTTAAAGGTTTGCCCTTTATCTTCTGAGCGTTCTATAATAAAATTATTATAAAAGCGTTTTTGGAGTGCAAAATTCCAACTTAATATTACACTATGGTCATTAAAAACACCGCTAAAATCTATAGGCTTAGGTAAGGGTTGATAATCTTGTAAACCAATAAACACGCCACCATACTTTACCTGCAAACGCGGTTCTGGTATGGCCGTGTATATACGGTACAAATACTGTTCTCCTGTTACTACAGTAGCGTCTGTGTAGGCTAAACCAGAATATTCTGCGACCTTGTAGTCTTGATCTGCGGCATATAACGCAAATGAAAAGCGTTGTTCTAAGGCTTGCGACTGATTCACGATACTTAGAAAACCGCTTCCGCCTTCCTCTAAATCTACTTTAAAATCATCACCATATAAGGCTTGTGCTGCAATGGCTGCATTATTACTCGTGGTCGTAAACTGTTCCCAGTCTGCCATAGGTTTGGGTAAAATTGGCGTTGGGGTTAAGACTTTAAATGGGGCATCTTTTACAATTTCGCCGTCTTTTACAATCGTTTTTCGTTTTATAATAAATCCAAAATCATTGGCATATTTCCATGCCAATGGGGTTGTAACCCCCCAACGTAATTTAATGGCCTTAGCTTTCACAACACTTGCCAGTACTTTAACTTCTGGCATCCTATCATTTAGTGAGGGTTGCGCCCAGCATACCATACTAAAACCACTCGTTAAAACTAAAAGCCACAGTCTTATAAAAGTATTAGTTTTCATCTTTTTGTTCTATTTCGTTTAATGGATTGGTATATCTGTAAGTATGTGTTGTACTTGATCCTGTTTGCCCTGGCAATACATATTTTAACACGGTTTTATATTTACCTTTACGCAGATATGGAAAAGGTTCTGTTATTAATGCACCATTACCTCCATGTAGATAAGCCCCAGAATTTATCAATTGAAAGCGCAAATCTTCGTAATCACGATGGTAATATTCGGCCAAATTGTATCTATAGGGATTGAACTCATTAATATCTGAGGTTTCGCCATTTTCAAGATACGTCAAGTACCACGATACAGGTTGTACTGCTTCTAAAGGAGGGACACCAACTTCTTCGGTATCTCGAGATACTGTAATCCCTCCTCTTAAAGGATAATTTTCATATAATAAGGGGTATATAATATCTTTATAGTAGTTGTCATCTGGTACAGCTTTAGCCCTAACTAAAGGCAAGCTTTGCGTTTGTGCATTTCCTAATAGTTCTACCAAGTCGAAAGCCTCTAAATAATCTATTTTAGACACTAGAGCGATCCCATAAGGAAAAGTAACCCGCCTGTAGAGCACATCGCTTTCTTTCATGGCATTCATTTTCTTTTGAAACGTTTTAAACCCACTTGTTCTAAACGTATACTCTAACAATTTACGCTCATATGCTGTAGTTTTTGTCTCTGTAGCCGTTTTTTTGGTTACACTTAAGGTATTATCAGTTGAATTGTCTAAATGAGTCGTCTCCGTTTTTTGAGTTACATTAGCATCGATGGCCGTAGGTTTAGGGACTAAATTTAAAGTACTTATATACTTAATTTCGCCTTGTAAATTCTTTGGAATATCAAAGACCACTTGCTTTTCAGCCACATTATAAACAAAGGGTTTTTCTATAACCGTACCATCATTGGAAACAAAACGCACAGTTTTACTTAAACTCGTTGTACCGTCAAATAAATAATTTTGTCCTCTTTTTAATTGTGCATAGCCTTTATTGTATTGCTCTCTGTAAAAATTTTGCTGCTCCGCTACAGGATACATATAGGCTATATTTCTTAAAGGAATTGTGGTTGGTGCCTTTCCTGTTGTAAAGACAATTTCTTTGGTTTCTAAACTAACTTTACCATCCTCTTTGATAATTTCCCATTTGTCATTGATAAATTCTTCAAAATGCAATTGTACGTAAGCCTTGATTTTTTTATTAGGCGGTAGTATTTCGTGAGAATTAAATACAGCAACATCATTAGAGTTATTCCACTCTATAGTACCTACAATAGGTTGGTTATTTTCTGTAACCTCAAACGTATCTAGTATGATTTTATATCTGCGATCTCCAGTATCATCTGGCAATTCGAATACTTTATTAAGCGGCATGTTAAACACCACTTGTGGTGCTGAAAACACATCTACATCGTCGCTATTTGTTTTAGGGGTCATATCGCCTATAACCACAATACCATCTAAAGGACTTCCTCCTACAATTTCACACTTTTCACCCAATTCTAACTTAAATTTAAACCTCCCTTTTATCAAACCTCCTAAAAGGTTAAAGTGTCCTCCCAGATAGCCTCTAAACCATGCTGGATTAGGGAGTCGGGCTTGCACTAGTGCTGCGATTCCGCCTCGTATAATTGGTATTTTTCTTTTGCTTCCAAAAATCTTAAACGTTAGTCCTAACTCCCCTTGCAAGTATACCCAAGCTTGCCCATTGGCATACCACCCGTTAAGACCTATTTGCTCGGTAGATCCTTTACAATGGGCATCGCCGTAATCCTTCATCATAATATCAAAACCAACTCCTGCTTGAAAACGCGCATAAAAAATTAAAAAGCTTAAATCTCCAGTATCGACATTTACACTTGCGCCAAAAGCCAATCCTGATCCGGTTTCTAGAGTATTTAAATCCTCCATATAACTTATTTCGTCTACCTTTATCCCAAGTACCTGTGCAACAATGGGGTGTGGTGGCGGACTTCCTGGAAGGTTTTGTCCTGTCATGAAATAGCTGTTAGTCTCTATCTTTACAAAGCCTAGGTTAAGCGCAACTCCTATAGGATCTTTAGGCGTACCAACCAACAAATGCCATTCATCTGGAGCAGCATAAAAATCTAACCAACCCGCTCTACCGCCTGCACCTACACCTTTAAGAATGCCAAAATTGACATAAACCTCGGAAGTGGCCTGAAAAATATCGTTTGTAAAATCGAAACCGATAAACACATCTGCTGTTATAGCTCCTGAAGGCGCAGTTGCAGGGAATCGTGCGTCTTGCCCATTAGCCAAATCTGCTAATTTACCTAATACAGACTTTGAGAAATCTCCTGGCAAATCTGCTATTAATTCTCCACGGCCCTTAAAATAAATATCACTTAATCCCCCAGACCTTCTAAACGACATACCAAACTCTACAGAGGCATGAAACAAATCTGGAGACCCCTCTGTTGCTATACCTACCATGGCTTTCATCCCTAATCGCGTACCATTATCAGGTTCGTAAATCACGCCAGAACTTGAAGCGTCTATCATATCAAAAGCAGCGTTGCGGTTATTAGAAACCCCTGCCATTTTCATACGGTTATACATCCCGCCTCCAAATGTATTTATTGCAAATCCAGGAAATACAGGTATTCCTTTTGGTAAGGTAAGCTGCGCATCTGCAAACCAATAGCGAAACGTCTCTGTTCGCCCAAACATTGCTTTAGCAGTAGCTTCTATTTTTAGGCCTGTTTTAAATTTTGCATTAACGCTACCTGCAAACCCAGTACCATAAGTAGGATCTTCTTCAAAAATAAAAATGCTGCCCTTAAATTGCGCTCCTGCAACATCTACGGCTATAGACACCCGCTCTAAATCTACACCATCAAATTTCCAACGGTCTCTGCCATTTTCATCTCTTAAATTCGCCCCTATAGCCAGTCTTGCACCACCGCCATTAGCGCCATCGCCTTCCGATGTTAAATTAATATTAAAATCGAAGATCAACTCTGCTCTATTGCTTCCTAGTGGCGCACTTAATACCACTTCATTTATAGTCACTGGAAACCCTGCTAGACTACTATTAGATTTGTATCCAAAATAGTCCACCGAAAATTTAGTGCCTTCTGTTTGTAATAGTAAATTTTGAAAATCTATCCCCTTAAAATCTACTGTCGCCTTTTTTTTGCTGTCATTTTGCTTACCTAAACTTGAAGCAATACTAACCTTCCCGTGTAAATTTGCCTTAGGTAAAAATCTATTGTCTTTTACTCTTAATTCGATGAAAGATTCTTTATTTAAAAGCACCTTAGCATTCCATACATCAAACTCTAATGCATCTGTAGTACCAACTCTTAAAGTATAATCGTCTGGTAAAATTAAGGCATCGTATCGCAAACGGTCTTTTTCTGCTATGGGTAAAATCATCTCCCCATTAAACTCTGCTGCTTTTATAGCATTAGCTTCTATATCTACCAAG
>CAZLTR010000029.1:0-26317 GCA_964562415.1 uncultured Hyunsoonleella sp.
GCGATACAACTATCTAAAGTAGATATAGACAGTAGTGTGTTTTATTTAAATCAAGCAAAAGCAGAAGCAAAAGCACTGGCCAACGATTCTTTAATCGTAAAATGTTATTTACAAGAAAGCCGTATGCTTGTAGAGAAAGGTCATTTTGAGCAAGCCGACACGGTATTGCATCAAGCTTTAAAACTAAATGTGCCAGAGCATATTGTGGGGCGCATATGGAAAAATTTGGGCGTGGTTCAATATTATAAAAATCAATTCCAAAAGGCATTGGACTTATATTTGAAAGCTGCAGATATTTTTCAAAACACCAAACATTTAAAGTTATTAGTAGATACGTATTGTGACATTGGAAATATTAATGCAGTGCTTAAAAATTATGAGAAAGCAACACAATATTTAGAGAAAGCACTAGCAATACATAACACTAATGATATTGTGCAATTACGAATCGTTTATAATCTTGCAGTGCTTTACTACGACTTAAAACGGTACTCTAAATTTATAGCAACCACCCATGTGGCTAAAACTTTAGCAGAGCAACATAACTCTAAAAGAATTTTATCTGGAATCTACACGAATTTATCCAATTATTATACAGATATTAAACCAGATGCGTTGTTGGCGATAGACTGCGGAAAAAAAAGTCTACAGTTAAAAAAACAATTACATTTAGTGCAAGCTTTACCTTATAGTTATAATAATGTAGGGTATAGCTATCTAAATCAAAAGTCATACAAAAAAGCCATACAGTACTTAGACAGTGCATTGCAGCAGGCCACTCCAGCGTCAAAAGTTATTATTTTTAATAACCTTAAAGATGCTTATGCTGGTGTTAATAATTTAAAGAAAGCGTTGTTTTATGCCGAAGCAAAAGATCGCTTAAAGGATTCTATAACCGAAGCTGCTCAAAAAGAGAAAGTAGTCGCTTTGATAGAGCAATATGAATCCGAAAAGAAGCAACATGAAATAGAAGTGCTGCATACCAAAAACACTTTGCAGGCACTAAAGATTAGTCAGCAATACTATTGGTTAGGAGCTGTGCTTGTTTTAAGTATGCTAGTATTGGCCATTGGCTATTTTAGTTTTAGGAGTTTTAAAACAAAGCAACAGCTGGATAAAATTATACTTCAACAGCAATTGTTAAAATCTCAGCTTAACCCTCATTTTCTGTTTAATGCGTTACAAAGCATTCAAAATTTTATTCATAAAAACGATAAAGAAAAATCATCGGCATACCTTACAAACTATGCAAAATTGATACGCTTAGTTTTAGAAAATTCAGATCAAAATACAGTGACTGTTCATGATGATAAGCTAGCGTTAATAGCGTATTTAGAATTGCAGCAATTAACGCATAATAATAGTTTTAGTTACGAGGTAACAGTGGCAGATGCTGTGGTAGAAGATTTTGATAGTTTACCGCCATTAATAACGCAACCTTTTGTAGAAAATGCAGTCCTTCATGGTGTGAAAACTGTTGTAAATGGTAAAATTCATGTTGCGTATTATAAAGAAAATAATGCTTTATGCGTTGCTATTGTAGATAATGGAAAAGGATTTGTGTCGCATAAACATGAAGAGCAACGCTTGCATAAATCTATGAGTATGCAAATTATTAAAAAACAATTTGAGATTTTACAAAAAACCTCAAAAACCTTTAAAGGGTCTATGGAAATAGACCAAAGCAATGGTACTAAAGTGTTATTAAAATTTACTAATAGTTAAATAATATGAGTAAGTTATCCTGTTTTATTGTTGAAGATGATGCCCAGGCTTTAGAGTATGCGGCTACATTATTAAAAAGTAATACATCTATTACCGTTTTAGGACATACAGCTTATGCTAATGAGGCCATTAAGCAAATACAGCAATTGGCTCCAGATATTGTCATTCTAGACGTGTTTTTGGAAGACGGTACTGCGTTTGATGTATTGGAAGCCTTTGAAACTATTCCCTTTAAAATTATTTTTACAACCTCGTATTCTAAATATGCTATAGAGGCGTTTAAATATAGCGCTGTAGATTTCTTATTAAAACCGTATCGACTAGAACAGCTTTCTGAAGCCATAACGCGTGCCAGACAGCAGTACGATAATGAAAACTATCGCAAACAACTAGAAACACTTCAATATAATTTTTTAGAAAAGGCAGAAGACAAGAAGCTTATTTTAAAAAGTTTGGAGGCTATTTTTATCGTGCGCATACAGGACATTATATATGCGAAATCCGATAATAATTACACTACATTTTATCTGCTCAATGGGGACACTATTTTGGTGTCAGGCGCCTTAAAATCGTATCAGGCTAAATTGCCATCTCATCGCTTTTTTAGAGTGCACCAAAGTTATTTAATACAGCTTGCTTGTATAACGGTGTTTAAAAAGCGAACGGATGAACTTATACTCAATGCTAGCCATACCATTCCTGTAGCGCAAAGTAAAAAACAAGAGTTATTACAGCGCATAGAAGCACTGAGTTCTTAAGGTGTATTAGTTGTAGAATTCTCATTACACCTGTGCGAATACACTAGCGGTACAGGGGAATTCACATCTCTTAAAATTTGGAGAACTGAATATGGTATTTTGCAAGAAAATACTAAAATAATGACGAAACTATTCTTTCTTTCAAAACAATTCATTTCTAAAATGATAGTTTGCAGTATTGTGGTGTTGCTTGCTGCTTGTAGTGGTGATGACGATGCGGCTAATGCCGATACGACAAACACCTTAACCGCTAATGCAGGCGTAGATCAAAATATAGCAACTCTCGTAGAAGTTGTTTTAGACGGTACTGCTTCTAGCGATAGTGCCAATGCTGTTTTCGAATATTCATGGGTATTTGTCTCTAGACCCAATGGCAGTTTGTCTGTTTTAGAAGCAGCAAATACAGCGTCGCCATCTTTCCTTCCAGACTTAAATGGAGTTTATGAAATTAGACTAACCATTCGTAATGCCGAATTTGAAAGTTCGGATACAGTAAGCGTAACGGTAAACCAAGGAACGCCTAATACAGCAATAGAACTTGGTGGTGCCATTAGAGAAGATATGGTTTTAACAAATATCGTTGCCACTCCAGGAGTGCCAGATTATTGTGTGACTCGCAATATAGATTTAAGTGCAGTGATGACCATAGAGCCTGGTGTAGAAATACAATTTGCGCCAGATGTAGAATTTGTTGTTAGTGGTGATGATGCGGCACTTGTTGCAAGAGGTACAGATGCGAATCATATTGTGTTTACGGCTAAAGACACATCGAGGCCATGGCGAGGGTTAGCCTTTGTTCTTGCAGGAGATTTTAGAAATGAGCTCGATTATGTCGATATTTCTTATGCAGGTATCGATTTGATAAGCATTGTAGATAGAGAGGCAAGTTTGGGCGTGTCTAGCTTTAGTCAGTTAAGTGTTACCAATACTACAATTACAAATAGTGCATCTGCTGGGATGTTTATAGAATCGGATGTAGCGCTTAATGCGTTTGCGAACAACAGTTTTTCGAATAATGCAGGTAGACCTTTGGTTTTGGCGGCCGAACAAGTTGCGATGCTGGATGCTGCGTCTTCGTTTTCGCAAAATAATGGCGATAATAGTATAGAAATACACAATGGTAGTATCGCTACTGGTGAAGCAGTGTCTTGGGTTAATATTGAAGATGGTACGCCTTATGTCGTAACAAGTGATATAAATCTTAGTGATAAGCTTACCATTAGTCCTGGTGTAGAATTACGCTTCGATGTAGACAGGAGCTTTGTAGTAGATGGTGATGGGGTTATCATTGCAGAAGGAACTGCCGAAGAACCCATCGTGTTTACAGCAGTAGAAACTACGGCGCCTTGGAGAGGAATAGCGGTGCTTTCAGATAATTTTGAGAACACATTAGATCATGTCATGATTTCTTATGCGGGAGCCGATTTAATTTCTATTGTGGATGAAAAGGTAGCCTTAGGCATCTCTTCTTTTGGAGTTTTAAGTGTGTCTAATACCACTATAGCACATAGTGTTAACCATGGCATGCTTATAGAAGGAAATGTAGACGCCTCTGGTTTTGAAAATAATAATTTTGAAAACAATGCGGGAACGCCGCTTATAGTCTCGGTACAGTCCCTACATCAGTTGGATACCGCAACGCGTTTTGGGACGTCCAATGGCGCTAACTTTGTGGAAGTATTGGGAGGCACTTCGAATGAGTCCTCCGAAATTAGTTGGAGTGGGTTTAGCGATGGAACACCATTTTTTGTATCAGATAATATAAACGTTAGAGGCGAAGGCGTTACTGTAGCTCCAAATACAACGTTTCAATTTGCCTCAGATACTTTTATTAGAATAGATGGGAATGATACGTTTTTTTCAGCAGAAGGGGGTGATGCTTCGGGACGTATTGTATTTACAGCATTTAATCAAAGTCTACCTTGGCGAGGTATGTCATTTTTAACGGATAATGTGAGAAATGCATTAGACTTTGTAGAGGTATCTTATGCTGGTAGTAGTGATTTGGGGAATATTTCCAGACGCGCTAATGTAGGTGTTGGAAGTTTTAATAGATTAGAACTCACCAATGCTATAATAACACATGGCGAAGGCTACGGTGTTGTTGTTAACTCCAGTGCAGAAGTTAATTTAAATTTAGAAGCCAGCAACGATTTGTCTAATAATGCACTAGGTAATGTGTTTTTCGAATAAAATTAGAAACACTATTGCTTGCTCTAAACATAGATCTAATAATAGCTAAAAAGCGACAGTTTGGTTACTGCAAATACAGTACATTCTTCTTATCGTGATGTATTTGCAGTGCCAGGTCGTATTACAGCTTTAATTTAATCGCCTACCAAAACGCAAATGGACTTACTGTTATTATAAACAAAAGTTAAAGTCATAATGCGGCCTTGTACTTAAAACTATATTTGAGGTTATAAATTATAGTATTAAGTTGGTTGTGTGTTTAAAAGAAATAAAAGGTTGGTTCTTAATAACTGTGGCGGTATTTGCTTTAAAGTTAGAAGCGCAAACCATTAAAGATGTTTCGGGGCGCTTGGTTTCAAAAGACACTATTTCATTTGAAAACATACATGTTTTTAATACCAGTCTTAATCGTGGTGTGGTGACCAACCGCAGTGGTGAATTTAAAATTGAAGCGCGTATAAATGACACATTAGTTATATCGTCTATAGGTCTTCAAAAGAAAACTCTAGTGGTGCACCAAGATTTATACCAATCAAAAAATGAGGTGCAAATAGAGGTTTTCTCTAAGGTAACCCGCCTAAACGAAGTTATACTACATCCCTACGGGCTATCAGGCCACTTAAGTAGCGACATGCAACAGGTGCAAAAGCCTTTTGCGGTATCAAATAAAGCCCTAGGGCTGCCCGAGCCTAAATTTAAACCTTTAACCCTTAACCAGCGTAGGCTCCAAACGGCATCAGGTTTTGGAGTTACCGCTTTAATAAATGTCATTTCTGGACGGACAAAAAAGCTTAAAGCATTAGTAGATTTAGACCATAGAGTAGCGATTGTGAAAAAAGCAAGAACGCTATTTAACGACGAATTTATAATAGGTCTAGGTGTGCATCCTGATAAGTTAGAGCAGTTTTGGTATTATTGCGAATGCAATCCTAATTTTAAAACGCTAATAAACGAAGGTAATTATGAGAAGACCGTAAACTATCTAAAAGCTAATGCGAAATTGTTTTTTTAAATTAAATAGTTTAAGGGGTATTACGAAATTTAACCAGATGAGGCACTTTTTGAAGCTCATAGCAGCGCTACGGACAAAAAAAGTAACGAAATATGGGTGAATTTCAGCCATTTTTTAGGAAATAGAAAACCTCAAGATGAGTTCATTATTAAAGTAAATGATATACAAAATATATGCGCTTTTTTTTCTTTTAATGCTTTCTTGCGCTAAACAACAACCTCAAAAAAATAGTACAGAAGTTAAGCATGAAATAGCTTATATTTTAAAAGTGCCTAAGTCGCCTCAGGGGGTGGTGATTTTATTTCCTTCTTATGGAACAGATGTCGTAACAACAGATGGAGAAACTTACATAGATGAAACATGTTATGACGAAGGAATAGCAGCGCTATTTATTGATTATAAGTATGATTTTTTTCTAGATAAAGCAGATTTTTACAAGTTAAATGCGTTAATTAACAGTGTGTTGCTTAAAAACAATATACCTTCTACTAATATTTTTATTGGAGGCTTTTCTGTAGGAGGGAACATAGCTTTATCTTATTGTATTTGGTTAAATAAGTTGAATATCACAAAAAATAAACCTAAGGGTATTTTTATAGGGGATTCGCCAGTAGATTTATTGGGATTGTATAAAAGACAAGTCGAAGTTTTACATACTAAGACAAGTACAAAAGTGGCGGTAGATGAAGCTGAGTTTATTGTAAACTACTTGTCAAAAAAAATAGGTACTCCAGAAGTTTCTTTGGACAAGTATTATGAGTATTCACCTTTTAGTGGAGGAAAAGTGGAGGATTCAAATATGAAGTATTTAAAAGATTATCATATACATTTTTACAGTGAACCTGATTTAAAGTGGTTTAAAGAGGTTTTTGGGTATGATGATTATAAATCCATCAATTCGTTTAAAATAGAAATGTTTAAAACACATCTGGATAACATAAGCGAAAAGACCATACGCTATACCAAAACAAAAAATAAAGGGTTTAAAGGAGGTGTTAAGAATCCTCATTCTTGGTCAATTATTGATGAAAATAATTTTTACGAATGGATTACTCAATGTAAAAACTAAACACTAAGTATACGTTATCTCAATTTAAGAGGTTTGAATTAAGGGGTAAATTCAATGCTCAAGCACTCCCAAGAAGTCCATATAGATAGTATCCCATATCATTTTTGTAGATTAATATTTATCAATCAATGTTCCCCTCTTTTTGCGAACCCGCTCTAAAAACAGCATGAGTCGCAGCTTTGGCTTTTTTTATTTAATGACGCAGCAATTCATCGCTTTACATTTATATGGGAGTGTGCAACTATTCTGTTAATCGCTAACTAACTGCTATAAAATATTAAGCTATTAGCTTAAAAAGGTGTGGTAGAAAAAAATCCCAAAATAAAATTTTACCTTGGGATTTTTAATAGATTTTATGGCGTAACTCTTATTAGTTTACTCTCAAGTTATCTCTGTATAAAATGTCTGCACCTCCGCCTTTACATCTGTAAGCTCCAATACGTATTCTGGTTTCAATTGGTGCTGTAGTTTGGCCTCCAGTGTTTTTTGTTGGAATAAAAAATGTTTTCGAAGTGCCATTAATTGTATATCTAACTTTTTGCTTTTTTATATTGTTTTCGGTGAAAAATGTACTTTTAATAGAAATACCAAAGTTTGCGTTTCGTTTTACTGTTGTTATATATTTAAGTTGTCTTCCGCCAGAACCAGAGCCTCCTCGTTGTTTAACCTGTTCGGCCCAAATATCAAACTCTTTTATTTTTCCGCTGCTATCTCTCATAACAGAGCCTGTGCCATTATTAAATCGTTTAGGTTTTGCTATAAATAAAATAATTGCTGGATCTGCAGATTCGCCATTAATAATTTTATCATGCTTGCCTTTTACTTGTGCTATATAAGTGCCATCTCCATTATTAAGAGATGAAGGGCTTCTACCATCGTTTACCAATCCAGCATTTAAGATTCTTGCGGTACCCGTGAGTTCAAGTGTTTTATTATGAGCATAATTTACTCTTTTACTAGAGCGTTCCATTCTAATTTGTAAACCTCCTGTATTATCAGAAGATTTTAATCTGTACCTACCCCATCTGTAACTAGACCCAAGAGTTGTTTGGGCGTAATCGTAAGAACAACTTCTGTCATCAATCATAGTATTAATGCTAGAATTATAGTCTGTGCCACTTATGGCATCTATGGGGGCGTATGTGTTGGGGTTACAAGTGCCTTTGGCCGTAAGCTCATTTTCGTCTATTATAGTTACCTCGTCTTCAATTAATAATTCATCACTATCTTGGTCACAAGATGTTAAAGCAGATAAAGATACAGCCACTGCTAATACCTTTAATTTAATGTTAAAATTTTTCATGTTTCGGTTTAGTTTATGGTTTATGAAGTCCAATATATCGTCAAAAAAAGACCTAATTATCCTGAAGTGTCCTGATTTGTGTAATTTTTCGCATTGTTTTTTAATAAATCAATAATATTTTATCTAAAATTTTAAATAAATAACAAAACAAAGTTTTTAATGTTATTTAATATTTAAGAAAATACAACACCTGTAGAAGTAATAAAAACACAGCGAAACGAATTGGAATAGAGGGTTTGTAATGTTAATATTATAAATTAAAAAAACCTCTGTTTAGAGGTGTATTGCGTAGGTAAAAGAAGAGTAAAATACTTTTGTATTAAGACGTATAGGTTTTCAAGTTTGGGTCAACATGCTTTAGTATTTTGCTATTATTAAACTGGATTGTATTAATGTTTAATTGTAGTATAAGCGTTGTTCTGTTTAAGCTCTAAAATAATGAGTCACAGCTTTGGCTTTTCAGGGTTAGTCTTCAAGGCTTTATTGATTTACTCAAGATTGTCTATGTAATAGATATAGCGTTCGTGTTGTGTGGCAAAGATTGTGGTTATAGCAGTTTTGGTATTAATGCATTAGGTGATGCATGTTGTAGGTCTGCTTATTTTAGAGGCTTAGATAAAATGAGTATAACCTATGAATAAAAACTTCAGGATTAGTAGTTTAAAATTCAAAGTAAAAGGGCGGTAAAGAGAGGCTGAATTTATAATGGGGGAACTTTCGTAGGTGTACGCATATAAAAGTTATTAATAGGTTACATTCATTTAAGCGACATAATAATTCACCACTTTGTATTTAAGTGAGGGCACATGGTTTCTTTTGTGGAGGTCTTAAAAAGAGAGTGTTAATTTAAAATAGATGGAAAGACAATAAAAAAAAATCCCAAAATAAAATTTTACCTTGGGATTTTTAATAGATTTTATGGCGTAACTCTTATTAGTTTACTTTCAAGTTATCTCTATATAGAATGTCTGCAGTTCCACCTTTACATCTGTAAGCTCCAATACGTATTCTAGTTTCAATTGGTACTGTAGTTTGACCTTTAGTGTTTTTTGTAGGAACATCAAATGTTCCAGAGGTGCCATTTATGGTATAATTTATCTTTTGTTGTTTTACGCCGTTTTTAGTTGAAAATGTACTTTTAATAGAAATTCCAAAGTTTTTGTTTCGTTTAACTGATGTTATGCGTTTGAGTACTCTCCCTGTTTTGCCAGAGCCAGAGCCTCCTCGTCTTTTAACTTGTTCTGCCCAAATATCAAATTTTTCTACTTTACCGTTTTTGAATATTACATTACCTTTACTGTCTCTTCTAGGTTTTGCCATAAATAAGATAATTGCAGGATCTGCAGACTCTTTACCAACAATTTTATCATGCTTACCTTTTACCTGTGCAAAGTAGGTGCCATCTCCATCGTTAAGAGCTGAAGGGGCTGCTTTATCTTTTACAGTTCCAGCGCTTAGAATTCTTACGGTACTCGTGAGTTGAAGCGTTTTGTTGTTAGAAAAATTCACTTTTTTACTGGTGCGCTCCATTCTAACTTGTAAGCCTCCTCTATTGTCGGAAGATTTTAATCTGTACCTGCCCCATCTGTAGCTAGATCCAAGAGTTGTTTGAACGTAATCGTAAGAGCAGCTTCTGTCGTCAATCTTAGTATTAATGCTAGAATTGTAGTCTGTACCACTTATGGCGTCTATAAATTTAAATGTGTTGGGGTCGCAAGTACCTTTAGCTCCAAGTTCATTTTCGTCTATTGTAGCTACCTCGTCTTCAATTAGTAATTCGTCGCTGTCCTGGTCGCAGGATGTTAAAGCGCATAAAGATACAGTCACAGCTAATGCCTTTAATGTAATGTTAAAATTTTTCATTTTTTAATTTAGTTTATTGGTTATGAAAGCAAATATATTGTCACAATAAGACCTAATTGTCCTGAAGTGTCCTGATATGTGTATTTTTTAATGTAATTTTTTAAGAAATTGATAAAATTATATTTAAAATTTTGAAGAAATAGTAAAACAAAATTTCTAATGTTATTTAACTTTTTAAGAAGACGCAACGTTTGTAGAAGTAATAACAACACAGCTAAATTAACAGAAATAGAAGGTTTGTAATGTTAATGTTAAAAACAAGTAAAGCCTCTGCTTAGAGGCGTGTCGTGTAATTAAAAGAAGAAAAAACGTTTAGTTTTTTTAAGTTTTTTAGAGGTATGAGTTTCTGTAATAAAGGGGTGAGATGTGTCTAAAAAGCAGTTCTATTTTAAAGGACCAAAAGAAAGGCTTATGTCGTGTAAAAAAGAAAAAGAATTATATATGCATAGTTTAGTGCTCAACCATTTGTATTGTAATAGAAAAGAGTTGTTCACAGTAAGAGACACTAAAAGGTATACATCAGAACCCCTCTACATGTCATAAAAAATAATAAAAAGAAACGTTAGTAATACAGCAAAAAAATAATGCTTAGTAGTGCTACCAATAGAGCAGTTGGCACGTTATTTTGTTTAAGCTCTAATGTAATAGACGCTAATATCCCACTTTTTCTCGAACCCGTTCTAAAACGCTATGAGCTACAGCTTTTGCTTTTTCGGCACCAATAGCCAAAGCTTTATCAATTTCTTCTAGGTTATCCATATAATAAGCATAGCGTTCGCGTTGTACGGCAAAGGTGTCAACAATTAGTTCAAATAAAGCCTGTTTGGCATGACCATAACCATAATTACCATTTTCGTAGTTGGCTTTCATGTCGGCTATTTGAGTGGGATTTGCTAATAAGCTATAGATGGCAAAACAATTACAAGTGCTCCAGTCTTTAGGGGCTTCAAGCGGGGTGCTGTCGGTCTTAATAGACATGATTTGTTTGCGTAATTTTTTATCGGTTAAAAATATATTAATAGTATTGTCTCTACTTTTACTCATTTTATGCCCATCTCGCCCAGGAATAAGCATGGTGTGTTCTTGAATTTTACCCTCTGGCATTACAAAGGTTTCTCCCATTTGTGCATGAAAACGCGAAGCCACATCGCGAGTCATCTCAATATGTTGCAATTGGTCTTTACCAACAGGAATGATATTAGCATCGTATAATAAAATATCGGCAGCCATTAACATTGGGTAGGTAAATAATCCAGAATTGACATCTTCTAACCGGTCTGCTTTATCTTTAAAACTATGCGCTAATGTTAAGCGTTGGTATGGAAAAAAACAGCTTAAATACCAAGATAGTTCTGTAACTTGAGGAATGTCGCTTTGTCTATAAAATACCGTTTTTTCTATATCCAAGCCAAAAGCCAACCATGTAGCAGCTGTAGAATAGGTGTTTTCGCGTAGCGTTGCTGCATCTTTAATTTGCGTTAAAGTGTGTAGATTGGCAATAAATAAATACGAATCGTTGTTTGGGTCTTCTGCCATTTTTATTGCAGGCTTAATAGCGCCTAAAATATTTCCTAAATGTGGTGTTCCTGTACTTTGTATGCCTGTAAGTATGCGTGCCATATCTATAACCTGAAAACAGGGGTATTTAATATAATGGTTAAAAAATTAAAGAAAGCAAAGGTAATCGATTTCATAATAACCTCAATACAATTGCTTACTTTTGGAGATAATGAAAGTTTTTAAATGTATATTTTGGGTATTATACCGTATTTGGTTTTACTGTTTAGTTACGGTACCTATTCTTATTTTATTTCCGTTTTTACTAATATCTATATTAAAAGAGTCTTGGTACCCATTTTTTTTTAAGATGGCGCGTATTTGGGCTAAATGCATTTTAATAGGCATGGGGTTTCGGTATGCTATAGAAAGAGATGAAGTGCCAGAAAAAGGTAAAAGTTATATGTTTATCGCCAATCATACTTCTATGACAGACATTATGCTAATGTTGGTTGCAGTGAAGAATCCTTTTGTATTTGTAGGGAAAAAGGAATTGGCAAAAATTCCTTTATTTGGATTTTTTTATAAGCGTACTTGTATTTTGGTAGATAGAAGTTCTGCTAAAAGTAGGCAAGCGGTATTTTTAAGAGCTCAGCGTCGTTTAAAACAGGGTTTAAGCATTTGTATTTTTCCAGAGGGTGGAGTTCCCGATGAAAGTGTGTTGTTAGATCAATTTAAAGATGGGGCGTTTCGATTGGCTATTAACCACGAAATACCAATAGTACCTTTAACTTTTGCGGATAATAAAAAACGATTTTCATATACTTTCTTTAGTGGTAGCCCAGGAAAAATGCGTGCAAAAATTCATAATTTTATAAGCACAACTAGCTACAGTACAGAAACAACTCGAGTTTTAAACGATGCCTCAAGAGCAGTGATTTTAGAGCAGCTTAAAGCATTTCATAACAAATCTTAGCGCACATATGCTTAAAGTTTAATACCAAATCCTGTATATACACCAATAAAATAGGGTTGGAAGTTACCTGTGGTATTTTGAAACGTATTGATTTGATATTTGAATAAGGGTTCTAAGTTGAAATTAATTTTCTTAGAAATTTTATAGTTTAAGCCAAGTCCAAGATTGGCACTATAACTTGTTTTATTGATGTTATCTGTCGCATCTATATCAGTACGCAGTCCGTTAATTTCAGAAGTTGCATTAGTACTATTTAAAAAGAATGAACTAAAGCCTCCAATAAGGTTTATGCCTAAGCGTTTTGTTGAAAGTGCATATTGAATTTCTAAAGGGACTTCAATAAAATTGAAAGATTGGTTAATAGAAGTGGTATTAGTGGTTTCAATGAGATTGGCACTAACAGATTCTGCACTAAAAAGCGCTACATCGTTATTTGTAGTTGTTATAGCATTAGTAGGAGGTGGTAAGTTAGGTATAGATTCTAAATCGTTTAATGCTACATCGCGGGGGATACTTCTTAACGCTACAACATTATTGGTGTTAAATCCAAGATTGACTTTATTTATACCAGAACGGATAGTGACTTTTTTACTAATAGCATAACTGGCATTAATACCATAGCTTACATTTACTTCTCCGCTTTTAGAATTGTTATCGAATTGTTCATTTAAAGCAGAACCGTTTTGCGATAAACTATTAAAATATACAGGAGCCACATTTGGTGCAATGCTCCATTTGTCTGTGGTGCTTTTGGCAGTATGCGGTGCATTTAATTCTTCATTTGCAGCAATAGCATCTTCAATAGAAGGTTTGGTCGAAACAGGTTGTTCTTTTGCTTTTACCAAGGCCTTATTTGTTGTTGTTTTCTCTAGGACCTCGGCGATGGTAGTAGGAGTGATCGTGTGTTTCTGTGTAGGCTGTAAGGTGTCGCTATTGGTTAGTGTATGTTCTAAAGCTGTAGTGTTATTTGTAGCGTTTAATGCCTTAGAATTTATAAGTGTATGTTTTACGCTAGTTGTAGTTTTAGCAGGAGTAGCTATTGCAATGCTGTTACCTCTAGTTTTATTCGCGAGAGTTGCTGTCGTTTTTGTTGTATTTAGTGTATTTGTATGGGGTAAATTGTCAGTATGAGCTACTACATTTTTTGCCGCTGTATTAAGCGTTATTGATTTTACTTTTTTGGGCGTTGTATTGTTTTTGTGAGTAGTGATTGGGGGCGTTGTATTGTCTGGTAAACTACTGTTAGTAATTGTTGTTGTATGGTTTTTTGTTTTAGAATCATCAATATCTAATACAACTTTAGGTGGTGTTGCTTCTAGGGTGGTATTGTTAAAAAAGAACAAAATGCCTGCACTAAGCAGTATAGCTATGGCAGCAGCAGTACCTGTATAATGCCACCAAATAGGAATGATACGACGTTTTTTCTTTTTATTATGTAATTGCGCTTCTATAGTTTGCCATAAAGCAGGATCTGGAGTCACTTCAAAATCTTTGAAGTGTTCCTGAAATAATCTGTCTATGCGTTTTTTATTTCCCATTATAAGGATTGTAGGTTTTGTTTTTTATTATGTTGTTCTATCGTGTGTTTTAAGGCTTGCCGTGCTCTAGCTAAATTAGATTTGGAGGTGCCTGTAGAAATATCGAGTAATTCTGCTATTTCCTTATGCGAATGGCCGTCTAACACATATAAGTTAAATACCAAACGGTATCTGTCGGGTAACTCTTGTATAATTTGCAATAAAAAATCGATAGAGACAGTGTCTTCTTCAATGTCGACTTCTACATCCTCGGTTGTATTTTCGTTAATAATATCGAAAATTTTCTCATTCCTGTAGCGCTGCAGTACAGTGTTAATTGTAACTCGCTTTAGCCACCCTTCGAAAGAACCTTTAGATTTGTATTGCTTAATTTTTGAGAATATGGTTAAAAAGGCATCTTGTAGATTGTCTTCTGCCTCTGCGTAATTACGAGAGTATTTTAAGCACAAAGAAAATAGCTTTGTAGCAAATAGTTTATACAATTCGCTTTGCGCTTTAACGTTGTTGCTTTTACAATCTTTTATGAGCTGTTCTAAACCCAAACGATACAAAGGTTACTTAATGTTAGTTTATTTGATTTTTGGTTTCATGATTTAGCATTTTAATGGTGATGCCAAATTTTAGATAGAAAACCTGTTTTGTAGGGTGTTGTAAATTACTAAAAAAAAACAAAACAGACGCTCTAAGATTTGGTCTTTATAATTTATAGATGCCTGTTTATCAAAAAGGTTGCGTAAAAACATAAAAAAACCTCGTTGTAATAACGAGGTTTTTAATTTATTCTTTTTTTAAAGCTTCTTTTATTTTTTCTTCAAGCTCTTCAAATAATTCTGGATTATCTTTTATAATGGCTTTTACGGCATCTCGGCCCTGGCCTAATTTGGTTTCGCCATAGCTAAACCAAGAACCACTTTTCTTAATAACATCATGGTCTACAGCAATGTCAAGTATTTCTCCAACTTTAGAAACGCCTTCACCGTACATAATATCGAATTCAGCCATTCTAAATGGCGGTGCTACTTTATTCTTTACAACTTTAACTCGTGTTTTATTTCCAAGTACTTCGCCGTTGCTGTCTTTTATTTGTGTAGATCTACGAATGTCTAAACGTACAGAAGCATAAAATTTTAAGGCATTACCACCTGTAGTGGTTTCTGGGTTACCAAACATAACCCCAATTTTTTCACGCAGTTGGTTAATAAAAATAACTGTACAATTCGTTTTGCTAATGGATGCTGTTAATTTTCGTAACGCTTGAGACATTAAACGGGCATGAAGTCCCATTTTAGAGTCTCCCATTTCGCCTTCGATTTCACTTTTAGGAGTTAGGGCTGCAACCGAATCGACTACAACAATATCTATAGCGCCAGAGCGGATGAGGTTATCGGCTATTTCTAGGGCTTGTTCTCCATTATCAGGTTGAGAAATGATAAGGTTATCGATGTCTACACCAAGTTTTTCAGCATAAAATCTATCAAATGCGTGTTCCGCATCGATAAAAGCAGCAATACCACCAGATTTTTGAGCTTCGGCTATAGCGTGAAGCGTTAGCGTTGTTTTACCAGAGGACTCTGGGCCATAAATCTCTATGACACGACCACGAGGATAGCCTCCAACACCTAATGCGATATCTAAGCCTAAAGATCCAGAAGATATGGCTTCTACATCAACGACCGCAGCATCGCTCATTTTCATTACGGTGCCCTTTCCGTAGGCTTTATCTAATTTGTCTAAAGTAAGTTTTAGTGCTTTTAATTTTGCTTCTTTTTCGTTGCTCATTGTAGTAGTGTAATAATTAGGGCTAAAATACTATATCTTTTATCAAATCTAAAATTTATAATGTTTTAGATTAGGGCAAACCTGTACTTTTCAACTAGCTTTTAAAGCTAAACGTAAGCTCCAATAGAGGCTATAGACAATAAAAATAATTATATTTCTGCAATAAAACGTTTTATGTTTAAGACAAACGATGCAATTAAAAGAAATAATGGAATCTTATTATGGATATTATAGAGTTTTCAAAAATATATAGTGTAACTAGTCAAATATCGGTTTTCAAAAAAACACTTTTGTTTGTCACATTTATATTGCTTCTAATTAGTAATATTTACGGTTGCGTAATAATAGGTTTTTTGCTGTCTATATACTTTTTTTTTAATGCCTATAAAATGTATGTAATAAATAGGAAAGGCGCAAATTATTATCTACTGGAGAATGGTGCCTCAGGTGATGATATATCTTTAATGTTTTTCGATAGAAACAGTAATGCTATTATTTCTAGTAGTATTAATAATTATGTTTTTTACAAGGAAAAAGGAGGAGTTTATGAATTGTCTCATAAACAATTGAAAAAAAATTTACTTTTATTAAAAAATGAAAACAGTGATATCCTTTATTCTTTTTTGAAGGATAAAGGATATGATATAAAAAGCGCAAAAGGAACTATAACGTTCTGGGACATAATCGAAATATTATTTACGTGATGAAAAAAAATGAGAATAAGGTTTTTACTAGTGGTAATGGTATTAGTTAGCAATTATGCAGAATCTTAAAATTAAAAGAAATGGTTGTCGCAAATTACGATAATCTAGAGTTTTCCTTTAATAATTCAAATTAGCGATTGTTACTGCTAGAGCATTCTAAATTGGTGTAACTCTTAATAAATTGTACCTTTGCGGCTTAAAATATATCGAGCTCGCCTTGGGCGAGCAATAACCTTAAAAATTAGTATAGCATGCAACTGTACAATAAGTTAAGCGCGAAAGAGCGCGCAGCGTTAATCGAAAAAGCAGGTAAAGAACGCTTAACACTTTCCTTTTATCAATATGCCAATATTGAAACCCCTCAGGAATTTAGAGATCAATTATTCATGGTTTGGGATCAACTAGACGTATTAGGAAGAATTTATGTGGCCAAAGAAGGCATAAACGGGCAATTGTCATTACCCGCAGACCGTTTTAACGAATTTAAAACACACTTAGATACCATAGGCTTTTTAAAAGACATCCGATTGAATATTGCGGTAGAGCAAGATAATATGTCGTTTTTAAAATTGAAAGTTAAAGTACGTCATAAGATTGTAGCAGATGGTTTAAATGACGATACGTTTGATGTGACCAATAAAGGGGTGCATGTTGGTGCAGAAGATTTTAATGCTCTTATTGAGGATGAAAACACGGTGTTGGTAGACATGCGTAACCATTACGAAAGTGAAATAGGGCATTTTAAAAATGCAATTACGCCAGATGTGGACACCTTTAGAGCGTCTTTAGATATTATTGAAGACGATTTAAAAACACATAAAGAAGATAAAAAATTAGTGATGTACTGTACTGGAGGCATTCGTTGTGAAAAGGCGAGTGCTTATTTCAAGCATAAAGGATTTAAGAATGTGTTCCAGTTAGAAGGTGGCATTATAGAATACACCAGACAGGTAAAAGCAGACAACTTAGAAAATAAATTTATAGGAAAAAATTTTGTGTTCGACGAGCGTCGTGCCGAAAAGATTAGCGATGATGTAATTGCACAATGCCACCAATGTGGAACACCTTTCGATGTGCATACGAATTGTGCAAACGACGCGTGTCACTTACTGTTTATACAATGCGATAGCTGTAAAACAGAAATGGATAACTGTTGTTCTACAAATTGTAAAACCATTAATGCATTACCGTTTGAAGAACAAAAAGCATTGCGCAAAGGTCAAGGAAATAGCAATGATATTTTTAAGAAAGGACGAGCAGATCACTTGCCTTATAAAAAAGATTTGAGAAATATTTTTGAGGTGTTAAAGCAAAAAGAGTCTTGAAGAATTGAAAATGACCCTAAAACATTCTTTTTAAGTCCTTAGAATAATCATATATTTACACCTCTAAGTGTTAATAGGGTGTTTTTATTTAAAAAATCCTACGATAATTACAGTTTTCGCATTTTTGATAATGTATAATCAGATATGAACCTTCATTCGCAATAGTTTAAGTATTAGCGAATTCAATATATAAAATATGGCTTGCGCAAGTTGCTCAACGAAAGACGGCTCTCCTAAGGGCTGCAAAAATAATGGTACTTGTGGGACAGATAGTTGTAATAAATTAACAGTGTTTGATTGGCTGTCTAATATGTCTCTTCCTAATGGTGAAAAACCCTTTGAGTGGGTAGAAGTACGTTATAAAAACGGTAGAAAGCACTATTATAAAAACACAGAAAATTTAACCTTAAGTATTGGTGATGTTGTGGCTACACAAGCACCTTCTGGTCACGATATAGGAATGGTGACACTCACAGGTGAGTTGGTACGCATACAAATGAAGCGCAAAAAAATAGCGCCAAAAGGGGATGATGTTTTAAAAATTTATAGAAAAGCGAGCCAAAAGGATATTGATATTTGGCAAAGTGCGCGCGATAAAGAAGAGCCCATGAAGGTGAAAGCACGCCAGTTTGCAATAGATTTAAAATTGCAAATGAAAATTTCTGATATAGAATTTCAAGGCGATGCCAGTAAAGCTACGTTTTATTATACGGCCGAAGAACGTGTCGATTTTAGAGAACTTATTAAAGTTTTTGCTAGGGAATTTAGAACGCGAATTGAAATGAAACAGGTAGGCTTTCGTCAAGAAGCTGCCCGATTAGGTGGTATTGGTTCTTGTGGGCGTGAGCTGTGTTGCTCTACCTGGTTAACCGATTTTAGATCGGTGAGTACCTCGGCGGCACGTTACCAGCAACTATCTTTAAATCCGCAGAAGCTAGCAGGCCAATGTGGAAAATTGAAATGTTGTTTAAATTATGAGTTAGACACGTATTTAGATGCTCTTAAAGACTTCCCTAAAACAGATGTAAAGCTTAAAACAGAAAAAGGCATAGCTGTTTGTCAAAAAACAGACATTTTTAAAGGGCATATGTGGTATGCTTATGAAGGTGAATGGATGAATTGGCATAAAATAACCACAGAACAAGCCAATGAAATTATAGCGGCGAACAGGCAAAATAAACCTATCGTAAGTTTAGAAGAATATGCGTTAGATTTGGCTGAAGATACTACAGTTGAGTTTGAAAATGTCGTTGGACAAGACAGTTTAACACGTTTCGATAGTCCAAAGCGTTCTAAAAAGCGTAGAACTAATAGACGTAAAAATAATCAGAATAAGGGCAATTCAAATACTGGTGGTGCTAAGAAGAATGCGAATTCTAATGCTAATAAAACAAAAGCACCAACTAATGCTAATGCCAAACCCAATAAAAACAAAAGAAGAAGAAACACTAAACGAAAACCACAAAATGCTAAGAATAATCAAAAATAGCGTTCTGGTTGTATTGGTGCTATGCTGTAGTGTGTCTTGCGACAAAAATCGTGTTTTCGATGTGTATAAGTCTGTTCCAAATCAATGGCATAAAGATTCTATAGTGTATTTTAGTATCACACCTCCAGATACAATAAACCCGTATAATCTATTTGTTAATCTAAGAAACACCAATGCGTATAAGTACAATAATTTGTTTTTAATTGTTGAAATGAATTTTCCTCACGGTAGAACTATTAAAGATACTTTAGAGTATAGAATGGCTGCTCCCTCTGGGAAGCTTTTAGGTGCAGGCATGACAGATGTGAAAGAGAATAAATTATGGTATAAAGAATCTGTAGTTTTTAATGAGCCAGGCGTTTACAGTGTTGGCATTCAGCATGCTATGCGCGAACATGGAAAAGTACATGGTGTTGTCGCCTTAGAGGGGGTTACAGATGTTGGTTTTAGAATAGAACATACAACAGAAAAATAAGTCCTTTTGTAATTTATGATGTCATAATAAATTGTATAGAAAGTAGTTCCTATAAGACATGACAAATACAAAACACAATACTAAAGACATTTTAACCTATACCCATTATATAAAATGGTTTTGGGGTTTATTTTTAGGGGGCTGTTTAGGAATTGTTTTATTATTCGTGATCGCTTCTTTAGGTGGCTTTGGCGAAATGCCAGACCATACGGTTTTAGAAAACCCCAAAACAAATCTCGCTGCCGAAATTATTTCATTCGATGGGCAAACATTGGGAAAGTTTTATCTAAATGATAATAGAACGCCTGTCACCTTCGAAGAGTTGCCAAAACACTTAGTTGATGCACTTATTGCCACAGAAGACGTTCGGTTTTTTGAGCACTCAGGCATAGATGCTAGAGGCACATTGAGAGCTTTCTTTTTTTTAGGAGGGAAAGGAGGTGCTAGTACCATTTCGCAGCAATTAGCAAGACAATTGTTTATTGGAGTGCGTTCGAAAAGCTGGGATAAGTATACACAAAAAATAAAAGAATGGGTCATTGCTATGCGATTAGAAAGGCAATATACCAAAGAAGAAATTATAGCCCAGTATTTTAACATTTACGATTATGGGAATAATGCCGATGGTATCCGTAGTGCTGCCAGAATTTATTTTTCTAAAGAGCCTAAAGATCTAACGTTAAAAGAGAGTGCTATGTTGGTTGGGATGTTTAAAAACTCCTCCTTATACAATCCTAGACCGAGTAGAAATCCTGTAGGCACAAAGAACAGACGAAATGTGGTGCTGGCCCAAATGGCAAAGTATGGGTATATAAGCTCTGCTGTTAAGGATACATTACAACAAACAAATTTAGATTTAAAATATACTCCAGAATCACACCGGGATGGTACCGCTACTTATTTTAGAACTTATTTAGAAGGGTATATGAAAGCGTGGATTAGTGCTAACCCTAAAGCAAATGGTGAGACATGGAATTTGTATAACGACGGTTTAAAAATTTATACGACTATCGATGCACGCATGCAGCGCCATGCTGAAGCAGCTGTACAAGCCCATATGCCCAGACTGCAAGCGGCTTTTTTCAAGCAAAATACTGTAGGTAAAAATCCAACAACGCCTTTTGTAGGTCTAGATCCTAAGGCTATAGAACGACTCCTCGCTACTAACATGAGGGGAGGACAGCGTTGGAAAACCCTAAAAGCGGCAGGCCTCTCTAATGAAGCGATAAAAGCGTCTTTTTACAAGCCTAGGCCAATGACGGTATTTAAATGGATAAAAGGAAAAGCGGCTGAGGTGGACACTATCATGACGCCTATAGATTCTATGCGTTATTACAAATCATTTTTACGCACTGGTATGCTTTCTATGGAGCCGCATACAGGACATGTAAAAGCTTGGGTAGGCGGTGTAGATTATAAACACTTTCAATTTGATATGGCAAAACAAGGTGTACGCCAAGCGGGGTCTACATTTAAACCTTTTGTATACACTGCAGCCATAGACCAATTGCATTTGTCGCCTTGCGACAAACTCCCAGATACACCATTTTGTATAGAAGCTCAGAAATTTGGGAATACAGAAGAGTGGTGCCCTAAAAATTCTGGACATGGCTATGGTGGTACACGTACCCTAAAAAATGCTTTAGCAAATTCTGTGAATACCATCACAGCACGTTTAATAGATAAAGTAGGACCACAAACTGTAGCCGATTTGGCTAAAAATTTAGGGGTTACATCTCGTATTCCTATTGTGCCTTCTATTGCTCTGGGAACGCCAGAAGTAAGTGTTTTTGAAATGGTTGGCGCCTATGCTGCTTTTGCAAATAAAGGGGTGTATACCAAGCCTGTTACGGTAACGCGTATTGAGGACAAAAATGGAACCTTATTGTACCAGTATACACCAGAAACGCGAGAGGTTTTAAGTGAAGAAACGGCCTATGTCGCTGTTAAATTAATGGAAGGGGTTACCGAAGAAGGCTCTGGTGTGCGTTTAAGAACTACAGGTGTCGATGCTAATAGGGCAGATTATAAGGCTATTATAACAGGGTACCCATATGGGTTTAAAAACCCTATAGCTGGAAAAACAGGAACGACTCAAAATTATAGCGATGGTTGGTTTATGGGTATGGTACCTAATTTGGTAACAGGTGTTTGGGTTGGAGGTGAGGATAGAGCCGTACATTTTAAAAGTGGAAGATATGGTGCTGGTGCTGCTATGGCCTTACCCATTTGGGGGGTATACATGAAACACTGTTATTTAGACCCTAATTTAAACATCTCTAAAGCTTCTTTTGAAGCACCGCCAATACTTTCAATAGCTGTAGATTGTGCAACAGATGGCGATGGTACAGATCCTAAAAGAGATCTTGACGGACAGCCTCCTGAAGATTTAAACTTTCGATAATGTTTTAAAAGGTTTTTGGATATAAAACGAAGGGTTTACGTTTAGATATTGAATTTAGAAGTTTTTATTTGTATCAAATATGAATATCTTTGACATTGGTATGATTTATGTCAAATTAAAGTTACACCAATTAATTTTAAGAAGTTACACGCAGTGTAGCCTGAATAACGTAACGTATTTTTAGTATTGTAGTACATGGCAAAAGCAAAGCAAAAAACAAAAGCAGTTCAAGATTTTTCTAAATATATAAGATGGTTTTGGATGGCATTTTCGGGTGGTATTTTTCTTGTAATTTTAATTTTTTTATTAGCATCTTGGGGTGTTTTTGGAGAAATGCCAGACCATACAGTTTTGGAAAACCCTAAAACTAATTTGGCTACAGAAATAATTTCTTCTGATGGAAAAACACTAGGGAAATTCTATTTTAACGATAATAGAACTCCAGTGGGATACGAGCAGTTGCCAAAGAATTTAATAGAGGCTTTAATAGCTACTGAAGATGCACGATTTCATAAACACGCAGGGATTGATGGTATTGGAACCTTAAGAGCCTTATTCTTTCTAGGCACTAAGGGTGGTGCCAGCACCATTTCTCAACAATTGGCAAAACAGTTATTTCACAGACGGGAAAAAGCAAATTTGGTAGAGAAGTTATCTCAAAAAATTAGAGAGTGGATTATTGCCATTCGTTTAGAGCGCCAGTATACTAAAGAAGAAATTATCGCACAATATTTCAATATATACGATTTTGGTAATAATGCCGATGGTATTAGAAGTGCTGCAAGTATTTATTTCGATAAAGAGCCTAAAGAATTGAGTATTAAAGAGTCTGCAACATTGGTTGGAATGTTTAAAAATTCATCTTTATATAACCCTCGACGAAATCCTAAAGGTGTACAAAATAGGCGAAATGTGGTGTTACACCAAATGGAAAAGTACAACTACATTGATGAAAAAGCTAAAGATTCTCTACAGCAAATAGATTTAGGTTTAAAGTACACACCACAGTCGCATCGCGATGGTATGGCGACTTATTTTAGGGGGTATTTGGCTACTTTTATGAAAGATTGGATAAAGAAAAACCCGAAACCAGATGGCACATCTTGGAGTTTATATAATGATGGACTTACCATTTATACAACCATAGATTCTAGAATGCAACAATATGCAGAAGCTGCGGTAAGACAGCACATGCCACGTTTACAAGCCGAATTTTTTCATCAAAATACACCAGAACGTAACCCTACAGCTCCTTTTTTAGAGTTAGATAAAAAAGAAATTACGCAACTTTTAAAACGTTCCATGAAACAGTCGGAACGTTGGAGGCACATGAAATATGACTTAAAGAAACCAGAAAAGGAGATTATTGCTTCTTTTGATAAAGCAGTACCTATGTCGGTTTTTGCATGGCAAAACGGTAAAGCCAGCGAAATAGATACCGTTATGAAACCTATAGATTCTATGCGTTATTATAAATCGTTTTTCCGTACTGGAATGATGTCTATGGATCCTCGAACTGGGCATGTTAAAGCTTGGGTGGGTGGTGTAGATTACAGACATTTTCAATTTGATATGGTAAAGCAGGGTAAACGACAAGTGGGATCTACTTTTAAACCATTTGTATATACAGCTGCTATAGACCAATTGCACTTTTCGCCTTGTGATGAATTTCCAGACACACCATTTTGTATTGAAGCTAATAAATTTGGAAATCCAGAAGAATGGTGCCCTAAAAATTCGGGTCATGATTATGGCGGTAGTCGAAGTCTTAGGAATGCATTGGCTAATTCGGTAAATACAGTTACGGCACGTTTAATCGATAAGGTTGGTCCACAAACGGTGGCAGATTTAGCTAAAAATCTAGGGATAGTATCTAACATACCAGCAGTACCTTCAATAGCTCTAGGAACGCCAGATATTAGTGTGTATGAAATGGTGGGTGCGTATTCTGCCTTTGCGAATAAAGGGGTGTATACCAAACCCGTTATGGTAACGAGCATAGAAGATAAAAATGGAACGACATTATATCAATTCAAACCAGAGACAAGAGATGTATTAAGTGAAGAGACGGCTTATGTGGCAACCAAATTAATGGAAGGTGTTACTCAGGAAGGCTCAGGTGCAAGATTAAGAACAAAGGGCGCCGATGCTTACAGAGCAGATTACAGAGAAATTATAACGGGCTATCCGTATGAGTTTAAAAATCCTATTGCAGGAAAGACAGGAACTACCCAAAACCAAAGTGATGGTTGGTTTATGGGAATGGTACCAAATTTAGTAACAGGAGTTTGGGTAGGTGCTGAAGATCGTGCTGCACATTTTGCAAGTGTAACTTATGGGCAAGGTGCCGCGATGGCGTTGCCTATTTGGGCTATATATATGAGAAGTTGTTATGCTGATGAAGCTTTGCAGATTTCTAAATCGGCTTTTCCATCGCCATCACGTCTTTCTATAAGTGTAGACTGTTCTAAGCCGGGCGGTAAGACGGTGATAGAAGATGTAGATGCTATAGACAATGACATGCCAGAGGAATTGGAGTTCTAATATAAAAGTGCTTGGTGAGTTTGTAAGGACTATCAAGGGTGGGTTTGAAACATTAAGATATCGTTTTTGCAAATTCTATAAAATACAGCAAAGCTTCTGGGTTACGCATGGCATCTTTGTTTATAGAAGTCTCTAAAGGCATTTTAAGCAATATCTTTTTAATAGGAGCTTCCATTTTTTTACCGCTAATGGTATAAGGAATATCTGGCACTTCAAAGATAGCATCGGGGACGTGTCTTGGTGAGTAGTTGGTTTTGAGTAGTTTATTAATAGTCGTTTTTAGGTCTTCTGTAAGTTCAAAACCAAACTTCAGTTTGATAAACAAAGGCATATAATGTCTCCCTTTGTCCAATTCAAGATTTATAATTAATGCGTCTTCTACAGCCTCAATTTTATTAGTAACGCTATAAATTTCGCTAGTACCAATTCTAATGCCATGTCTGTTTAATGTAGCGTCAGAACGTCCAAAGATAGTTATGCCTTGAGTTTTAGAATTTATTTTGATGAAATCGCCATGTCGCCATTTTTCTGGATATACCTCAAAGTAGCTAGAGTGGTAACGTTGGTTGTTTTTGTCATTCCAAAAGTAAATAGGCATAGATGGCATGGGTTGCTCTATAACCATTTCTCCAAGGCTGTCTTCTAGTGCTGTAGCATTGGCACTATAAGCATATAGTGACACACCTAAAGCGCGACTTTGTATTTCCCCAGCATATACAGGAATCCAAGGGTTGCCTCCAACAAATGCCGTGCAAACATCGGTACCTCCAGCCATAGAGCATAGCCAAACGTCTTGTTTAATATGTTCGTATACATAATTAAAGGCTGTTGCAGGCAAGGGTGCTCCTGTTGAGCTTAAGGAAATGATTGTTGAGAGATCGTATTTTGCTTTAGGCCTACTATGTTTTTTCATTAGTGCCACCAAATAAGGTGCGCTAGTTCCAAAGTGGTTAATTTTTAGGAGCTCAGAGAGTTCCCATAAGGCGTCTAGGTTAGGGTAAGTGGGGGCACCATCATAGAGCACTATTGAAGCACCCATTAATAAGGCCGATTGTAAAAAATTCCACATCATCCACCCTGTAGTAGTATACCAAAAGTAGCGTTCGTTAGGTTGTACATTATTGTGAAATGCCATGTATTTATAGTGTTCCAGTAGTATACCGCCATGAGAATGTACGATGGCTTTAGGAAGCCCTGTTGTACCAGAAGAATACAAGACCCAGATGGGATGGTTAAAATCTACAGCTTCAAATTCTAATGCTACCGCTGGGTTATCAAAAATGCTATGAATATCTATGTAATCGTTAGGGAAATTTTGTGAGCTACCTGTATCTATGTAGGGCAACAAAATGACTTTTTTTAATGTTGTAAGCTTAGTTACTATTGCTTTAACTGTATTTGTTTTGTCATAGGTTTTACCATTATAAGTATAGCCATTGGTAGTGAAGAGGACTTTAGGTTGTATTTGAGCAAACCTATTAACGACACTTTCGGTGCCAAAATCGGGTGATGTACTTGACCAAATAGCACCAATTGCATTTACAGCTAAAAAAGCGATAGTCGCTTCAGGTACATTAGGAAGGTAAGAGGCCACACAGTCGCCTTTAACAATGCCAATAGATTTTAAATAATTAGCCAAAGTCGCAACCTTATGCCTTAAAGT
>CAZLTR010000030.1:0-1579 GCA_964562415.1 uncultured Hyunsoonleella sp.
CTGTTTACTTTCAGACGAAAACTTTGATTTGTAACTGGTAATATGGCAGTCGTAAAAGTGGTGGTAGATGGTTTTTTGCTGGCCTAGTACTGCGGGTTGCAATTCTAGGGTTGCCTTAGAAATGGGCATGTGGTCTGCAATGGCATGCTCCCACCACATGTTATTTTCGCTGCCTTCTACCTTAACGACAAGCCCTTCAAATCGAGCGCCAGGATAGGGCTGCCACTTCTCGTCGGTTATTTTTTTAAACTCAAATTCGTAGTAAAGTACATTAACACTTAAATTGTTTACATGTAGTATGGCTTTTATCATAATGAGGGGTTATGGCAATTAAGGTCACACATTTAAATATGTACCACAGTTATCATGAGGCTAATATAGAAAAAACATGAGGTGCCTATTGTGAATTTTCTCTTAAAAAATAAGAATAGTATAAGCAGTGTTGTAAACTAATCTTAATTTTTAGTTACAACTAAAATAAGTTAGAATTTAACCCCGTTCTTCCTCGTTTGTAATTTCGAGGTATAAATAAAGAAGATGATAGCGTTAAAGCTTCATTTTGAGTTAAGGTGTGTGTTTGCTGTGTTGTGAAATAGATGGTTTTTAACCCCATAAAATCTAAAGAGCGGTAGGTACAGCGTGCAGATAAAAAGCAAAACCTCTATCGTTTAGAAGCGTTAGAGGTTTTGTATACTACCAGATATGAAATATGATCATTATTTAGAAAGCAAGTTTAAGCGTTTTGCCTTCTGCTCTTAAAATGTAAACACCTTTAGGAAAGGAAGCCAAATTTATGGCTGTAGAATTACCTTTTAGAATATGTTGACCGTTAATGTCATAAATATCCCAAGATGTCTCGCGGTTTAATTGAAAAATACCGTTTGCGCTAGGATTAGGAAAAGCCGTTAATGCATCATCATTAATCTCTACGTCTTTAATGCTTTCTGCTTTCTTAGAGTTACCAACGATTTCAAATTCGTAAATCAAGAACGAAAATGTTGGTATGGTAAGGTTTTGAGGAACAATTGTAGACGTTTTGCTTCCAGCTTTCCCTACGGTCTTTGTCTCCTTAAATTTAGGTGTACTAAGGGTGCCTTTATCTCTATTAAAAGTTGTAATTCTGTATTTGTAGGTAGTTCCTGGTTTTACATTAACAGTAGCTCTTATGTTTATGTTCTCTGTAGAGGTAGAACCTGCAAAGGCACTATAATTGTATGCCATAATTTTATGAGTCTTGTCTTTTTTGGAATAGATGGCATCTACAAAATTATTTTCAGATTTTTCAGAGCCGCTTTTTGAATTTCTGTAATAAGTGCCTCCAACTAATTGTAAAATCTGTCCAGACGCAGGAGCGTATTCTTTGCCATCTCCCCATAAGGTTAAGTTGTTCATTCCATTTTGAAAAAACGTCTTCATAAGCCCTACTAAAAAAGAATTTTGATGTTTCTTAGGCGCAGGTTCAAAGTCGTTTCCTGCAGCATTTATACCTGAAATTAAAGCAAATTCGTGTATTTCTAATTTCGCACTAGAATTCCAGTTATTATTAGTTAGAACAGGGGCGAAATCTTTTGCGTATACG
>CAZLTR010000030.1:1589-12251 GCA_964562415.1 uncultured Hyunsoonleella sp.
TATCTGCATTATTGTAGAAAGGGTAGTACGATAGGCCCACAAAATCATAATCTATATTATTTCTCTTGCAGAACCCTAAAAAGTCTACAGCATAAGAATCGGGTGAAGATGCCGATAAGAAGTGAGAACCAACTTTTGCATTTGGTAATACCGATTGAATAGCTTCGACAGAAACTCTGTAAAACTCAAAGAATTGCTGTTTTGAGCCAGTCCAGTGTCCGCTAGTACCAATTTCACGTCCAATACCATACTGCACTTTTTCAGCATTTTCATTGCCACCAAGAACCGTGACTATATGTCTCATAGCAGCCTTTAAGTAATTGGACCAAGCGTTATAATCTACAGGCGGCATGGCGTTACCATAAGTAGATATGATATAATCTTTTTGCCCAGCAGGGAAGTTTCCCTTGCTATCACGTTGAAAATCCCAAGACGGATTGTCCAATACAATTTGGTGTACTTTAAAACCTTTGCTCTTATTTGATCTAATTTTATTAATCTGATTTGTTATAGGCTTAAAGTCGGTCTTAAATTTTTTAGCTTTTGCATCCCATTTATAGGTGTCTTTACTCAAATCTGCTTTTCCTTTAGTCACAATTCCTCCCAAAGTGCGTACTATGCTTATACCAGCACCATTAGTCACGGGTTCTTTAAAGCCCGTACTGGGGTGAATCCTGTTGTAGGTGTCTAAATGGTTGTCTATCTTTATATTTGAACTTTTGGAGAAATCACCTGATACTGTAACTTGTGCTTTAGAAGACGCGCAAATTAGGAAACATGTTAATATTCTATAAATCGTTTTCATAATGTTTAATTGTTTAATTTGTTTTTGTAATGTGATTGTAATCTACATGACAATGATTTTATTTTTATTTAGTGTGTATTTTGACCTAAGTCATTTACTTTTTTTCTGTTTTCATATGTTCATAACGGGTATTCGTATTTCGTTTTTTCTTAGTCTTGTTTCATAATATTTTTGTTATTTTTTCAGGCTCTATAGTTGTTAGAATATAGCAAAGGCTATAGAGTTAGAATTGTTTAATACGAACTGCTTTTTGTGTTTAGCATATAGCAGTTTTTGTGGTGTTGGTTTACAAAATTATCATGTGATACAAGTGAGACTGTCCTGAACTCTCCTGATTTGTATTGGTGGGTTTAACATGCAAATTCCCCTGTTTTGTTAAAGTATTTAAATACTCAATTTCTGTTAGGTTTTTGCTAATAGAACAAGAGCCAGTTGTAATGAATGGTTGTTGTTTATGTGTTGATTTTTAGTAGTCTGTGTAGTGAGTGGGCTGGCTTAGAATCTCTTTTTGGTTTGTATTTAGTGGGGCTGTCTTTTTAGGATGGTCTTAAAATTTATATGCTATTGTAAATCACTATTTTAACTTTTTTTTTAACGTGTCGATTGGTGTTAAAAGTTTAAAAAGCGCTGTATTTTTTAGGAATAGGCTAGGAGAAATTTAAGGCGTTGTTACATTTAGTGTTCTGGAACTGATATTAATCGCTGGTTAATGAGGTTTCAGAATGTGGAATTTACGTTGTGAAGGCCCAATAAATTTAAAAATATATTGGGAACGTTTCTTGGGATTTGTTAGACACTGTGTCTGAGATTGAGATGAGACAAAGCTTTTTATGTTAAACCCTCATGACGATGTTGCAATGCATAATCTGGGTTAAAAAAAGGATGGCAATTTGTTCTTGTTTACATAATAACGGTTGGTAATTATTTAGATATTAATACGAAATTTAAGGTTTTTCCACAGCAAACTTAGTTAGATAGACTTTACATTTGTAGCATCAACATGTATATAAATTGATTTGATGTTTTGATTTTTTTGTTGATAACAACAGCTTAAAATTTTAGACCCTATGGAAGTGAGAGCCCATAGGGTTTTCTTCGTTTAAAGGCATTACGTGTAGCTTTATCTTCTTAAGGTTATCTGTGTCGATACATTCCTAATAGTGCAGGTATTTTTTGAAATTATGCTACTACAGTAATTCTAAACTTATATCGTATTGAGAATGAGTGTAAACCCATATAAGTTTTGGGGTTTTTCCTCAGTGAAGTTTGTAAAATGTGTGTTACTTTTGGAGTATCAGCACGGGATATAGATTAATTAAGAAAAAACATAGTGTTGATAATAGCAATTTACAATTTTTAAGACCCTATGGAAGTGAGAGACCCATAGGGTTTTCTTCTTTTAGAGCTAAAGTGTATTACCTTAGTATACAATATACTACTTCATATATGATGTATTAGTATTGTGGTTTAATAAACTCATCTTGACGTTTTCTATTTCCTAAAAAATGGCTAAAATTCACCCCTATTTCGTTACTTTTTTTGTCCGTAGCGCTGCTATGAGCTTCAAAAAGTGCCTCATCTGGTTAAATTTCAACTCATTTTCGGTTAAAAACAAAACGTCAAGATGAGTTCAATAAGGCTTCAATTAAAAAAAATAAAAAATGAGGTTTTTCCGCAGTAAACTCTAGTTTATCTCTAGTACATTTGCTTAACGACGAACATAAAATTGATCCCTCGATTTTTTGTTTATAACAACAACTTACAATTTTTATGCCCTATGGAGGTGAGAGACCCATAGGGCTTTCTTCATTTTTGGGGTTTAATACCAGTATATCTGGTGTCGTTTTGCGAGACAAATCTGTAAAATACAAGAAATAATACTACAAAAAAGATTTGCATTTTAACATTTAGTTAAAATGCATGCTTAAATAGTAATTTAAAAAATATGTAATGTGTTGATTTTTAAGTTATTTATTTTTATTTGTAAGTTAATTCTTTATTTTGTTTTATAGATTCACGGTTTTCAGGGGTAAGATTTTTTTTTCTATTAATTAGTTTTGTCTTAACAAGTTAGGCGTATTTCTGCAAAAAAAACTTGGGTTAGGGTACTTGTTACCCATAAATGTGTTAAAGAAAAATATCGTAAATGCACGTCTTCGAAAAGGCAAATAAAATTAGGGTAGAAGCGCTAAGGCACAACTGTATGCAGTTTATAAAGAACGTGAGATCAAGTAAAGTGCTAGCTGTAAATAGAAGAGAGAACTAATGAGGAGGCTTTTATTTTTTTTAATGATTATCGAAACAGGTTTTGTAATGGCACAAGATTTAGGGCAAATAGGAAAAGCTAAACTTTTTAAGTTAACCGGAGGGATTGCTGCAAATGCTGTGTTTTATGAAGGCGACGCAAATAGAGAGGCATTCACGTATTTTCTGTCTGGAAACATCAACTTAAATATTAGTAATGTGTATAATATTCCATTTAGTTTTTCATATTCTAATCAGGAATTTGCCAATAGCAATCCGTTTTCTTTTAACAGATTAAGCATACACCCCTCTTACAAATGGGTAACGGCTCACATTGGAGATGTAAATATGAATTTTTCGCCTTACACATTAAGCGGACACCAATTTACAGGTTTAGGTGTAGATCTTACACCAGAAGGAAAATGGAAAATTAGTGCCATGTATGGGCGCTTGTTAAAAGCCGTAGAATACGATGCTAATGCGCCAGAGTCCCAACCTGCTTACGAAAGAGTGGGCTATGGGTTAAAAGTAGGTTATGATTTTGGGAAATTTTTTATTGGTGGTATTTTATTTAAAGCCACCGACGATGCAAATTCGTTAAAATTTCCCCTCCCTTTAAATTTGGAAGTACAAGCCAATGCCAATGCGGTGGTAAGTGTAGAAACTCGTGTACAACCTTTTGAGAAAGCTCAAATTAATGCCGAAATGGCCGTGTCTACACTTACCGAAGATACAAATGCACAAGGCGAGCATCCTAATGCCAATGTGCTTTCGAGTTTACTAGAAACAAATGTAACAACCAATCAATACAAAGCTTTTAACTTAGGCTTCTCGTATGCCATTGGGCAAGGTACTGTGGGAGTGAATTATGAGCGGATAGATCCAGAATATAGAACCCTAGGGGCCTACTTTTTTAATAATGACCTCGAAAATATAAATGTAAATGCTGCACAAACGATCTTAAATAATAAAGTAAATGTCTCTATGAGTGGAGGTGTGCAAAGAGACGATTTAGACAATACTAAAAGCTCGCAATTACAACGTTTTGTGAGTGCTGTTACTGTTGTTTATACCCCAAACGAGAGATTTAATGCAACAGGAGGGTATTCTAATTTTCAGTCGTTTACCAATATTAAAGACCAATTTGAATTAATTAATGAAGTGGCGCAAACGGATAATTTAGATACTTTAAATTTTCAACAAATTTCGCAGAATGCAAATTTAAATCTAAATTATGCTTTAAAAGATACCGATATCCAGAAAAAACATCTGGCATTGGCCTTGTCGTTTCAAAATGCTGTAAATAAACAGGACGGAACTACTGTAGAAAACGGAGACTCTAAATTTTATAACGCTAATTTAGCCTATGCTTTAGGTTATCCTAAACAAAACTTTACGGTATCTGCATCGGCTAACTTAAGTTACAATACCTTAGGAGCAGAAGCGTCTACGACTTACGGACCAATAATATCTGTAGGGAAACAGTTTTTCGACAAACAATTAAGTACAAATGGTTCTGTAAGTTATAACAACAGTCTTACCAATGGCAGTTCTATTGCGCAAGTGACAAACTTAAGATTAGGTAGCACGTACAGCTATAAGAAGAAACATAATTTAAATCTTAATATTTTGTCCCAGTTTAGAGGAGGAACTAATGCAACAAACAACTTTACAGTAACTTTGGGCTATAACTATATTTTTGACAAGTTTAAACCCAATATCAAATTCCCTAAGCGTCATAAAAAAGAAAAAAAACCTAAGACTAAGGCGCAACAAAAGTCTAGTGTAGCCCAAACAGTTCAATTTAGATATAAAGAGACCCTTTATAAAGGCACATTACCACAAGTAAATATACAGTTACAACGCAAACAAAACGAGGCAAAATTTGATTATATCCCAACCTATAAAAAGGGGGAGTTAGCAATACTAAGACAAGAAGTTGCCCAAGAAAAAGAGCCAAAAGCCTATAAAATGAAAGCTCTAGAGTTCCTAAAGCAACTGCACAGTTACAGTGACTTTCTTGAGATTTATGAGCAGCTTATTTTTGAAACGATGCTAGAACTGCAAACCGATATGAATCAGCTAGATTATGCGTATGAGAATGCTTATGTAGAAGCTATAATAAAAGCAGAGGCTCACAAACTCCACAAATTGACACCTCAAGCAAGAACGCTTAAACCTGTAGCAGAGCAAAACACTTATAAAGCAGCAGTTAAAAAAGCAAAAACGGCATTGGGACGTCTTATTAGTCACCGTTGGATGTTAGAATTTGTAATGACTTATAAGAGCCTAAAAGACCTACAAAACCCAGATGTTTATCTCGAAGAAGTATTGGCAGTAGAAAAGGAAAATATTTTTAGAAAATGGGACCAACAGGAGAGTCACCAAAAGTTACAGCTCTATATAATTACCAGTATTATTGATTTTTACATAAAGAAATCGGTAAATAACACCAACCCAGAGCAGTTTGAGTTAAAGTACATTAAAGAGAAATAAGTTATGAAAAAAATAGGACTTACATTTCTAATACTATTAGTTACTGTTGTAAACGGTATTGCACAGCAATTTCCAATTACAGTAGTACCACAGGTCAATGCACCAGCACCAGTGTACCTTAGCAATTATGCCGATGCTAGTACGATTAATAGTCCATTACGCGTACAACTTATTCTTAACGATATAAGTGTTACTAACGAACAAATACGCCTTAAAATCTATTTAGAAGGCAATGGTATAGCTTTCGAGAGTAGAGATTTTGTGGTAGGTGCAGCGCCATTATTTATAAACGGAGGAATTCCCTTAACGTTAGATAATACAGTACTAGCACCTTACTTCGAGTTGCAAAACTTACAAGGGATTAATGCCAATAGTTATGGTGCTGTGCTAAGAGAAGGGAGCTATCAATTTTGTTTTGAAGTGTTCGATTTTTCTAATGGTAACCGCCTTTCTTCTAGAACCTGTGCCAGTACTTATGTGTTTCGTAACGAGCCCCCTCTACTTAATATGCCTCTTAATACAACCAATATAGTACCTAGCGACGTAGAAAATATTGTATTTCAATGGACACCAAGACAAATTAATGTAAGTAATGCAGTGTATGAATTGCGTATTGTAGAAATTTGGGACGACAACGTAGATCCGCAAACAGCATTCCTTACCTCTATACCTGTTTTTGAAACGACAACACGTGCGACATCTTTTGTCTATGGTCCTGCACAACCCTTATTGCTAGAAGGTAAGCGTTATGCATGGGGTATACGTGCCAAGGCATTACAAGGCGCAGAAGAAATAGGTTTATTTAGAAATCAAGGCCGTAGTGAAATATTTTGGTTTTCCCGAACTGCGCCTTGTGCAACGCCAACCAATGTGTTTGCAGAGGCCAAAGGGAAAAACAAGATTAATATTTTTTGGGATGAAAACCGCTCATTATATTCTAAATATAATATCGCTTACAAAGAAGCCAACGATCCAGAGGCAGAGTGGTTTACTATGCAAACCAATAGCAGTTGGGCGACCATTTGGCATTTAAAACCTGGGACGACTTACGATTATAAAGTTAGCGGAGTGTGTAAGTACCAAAGGGGGTCTTTTTCTACGGTTAAGCAGGTTACAACAGCGGTTGAAGAAGATAAGACAGCCGATTATAACTGTGGAATTGTACCAGATGAAATAGCAGTAAATAATCAAAATCCGCACCCAGGTCTAAAAATAGGAGACCGAATAACAGCGGGCGATTTTGTGGTAGTGCTCACCAAGTTAGACAGCCAAAATAACGGTCTTATTTCAGGAACAGGGTTTGTGAAAATCCCTTATTTAAAATACGCACGCTTAGCAGTCGCCTTTACAAATGTTTTGGTAAACACCGACAACCAATTGGCAAGAGGTGAAATTGTAACCGTATATGATGAACGTTTTGGAACGGGTGAAACCTTAACTGTAGATGCGACGATACGTCCTGTAGAAATTATAACAGGAGATACAGGCAACATCGCTACAGCTACGGTAAACTACGACATTGCTACGATTACGCAGAATGAAGATGGTGCTTGGGAAATTACAGGGACAAATGGAGAACAAGGGCTAGTGCCTGGTGGCGAGGATGTTGTGATCACAGATGGAGATGGAACCACCTATAGCGTGTCGGAGTCTGGAACGGTAACGCAAGGCGAGAGTGCGCCAGGAGGGCCTATAGCAACTACAAATGGTACTGAAGGCAGCACAACACTAGCCCGCACAGGCATAAGCATAACCTTAGACGATTCTGGTAAATACAGCTTCGACCAACTGGCCAGTACAGAACATACTGCTTTAACGGCTCAATACCCTATGGTAAAGCAAGGTGATGCAGAATACCCTGTGGTATTTAAAGCTGTATCTCAACTTAATGGCGACGATAATATTATAGCGAAAGTGAACTTTAATGAAACAGCGTACACTAAAGATAATCTCACTTTTAAAACTACAGAAGGGGTGAGCATTCCCACAACGTGGAATGCCAGTGGAGACGAAGCGACCTTAACTTTGAAACAAACGTTTGATTATGCGATACAGGACATTATAACAACACTAGCAGATGCCGAAACACCTAACGATGCTAAAGTGGTGTATACCTTTAAATTGGTACATCTGGGGGCACAATTGTCTAATATCAACTTGGTTATTGTACCTATAAATAATGCAAGAATACCTAGCGGATTTGAACGCGATATCAATGCCATTTACAACAAAGCAGGAGTGCATTTTAATACTAGAATAGCGCCGCGTTTGGAGGTGCCACAAACCCTTTGGGATGAAAATCAAAATAACGTTTTAGATGTAGGAGATAGTAGTATACTGTCCTTTTATACCCCCGAAGAAAAAGTCATTTTAAATCAATTAAAAAGCCTGCCAAATTATAATGATCAGGTGTATTATCTATTGGTTAGTGACCTGCCGCTTAGCACAACCACAACCTCTGGATTTATGCCTTTAAAACAACAATTTGGTTTTGTGTTTAGCGCTACCAATAAAGCGAAAATTGCAGCTCACGAGCTAGGGCATGGTGTGTTTGGTTTAGAGCACCCCTTTAGTGCCTACCAAACACCAGAAGGCAGTACCAATTTTTTAATGGATTATGGCAGTGGCACCACGCTATCTCACATGGATTGGAAAAAAATGCATGCCCCAGGTTTTGAGTTATACCTGTTTCAAAACGATGAGGATGGCGCTTGGGGAAATACACAAAATGAGCAACAGGAACTTAGCGAATTGTTAACGTATATTAAAGGACAATACAATGGAGAACATAAAACTATAGCATGGAAAGAGCTATTGTTTAAGCATAAGAAAAGAAGAAGAGGTGGTGCCAATGGCATCAATGTTTATCATAATCTTCTAAAAGAACACACGGTTAATTACCAAAAAGCGAAGCTGTCTTTTGAAATAGAAAAAAAACCTTCAGATACTATTTCTGCGGTAACAGTAATACCCCATAAAGAAGTACTTGAAATTATTGATAATGTAGGCGTATTGGTTTTTGACAATGTCTATTACAGACTTACACTTAAGACAGATCGTGAAGATTTCGTGTTTAAATTTGATCATCATGACGATTTAGAAGCGTTTTGCAATGCTTTACGGATTAATAGAACTGTGCCTTACTTAACGTATAATCAAAGTGAATTTTCTAAAACCATTGTAAAGCACTTAGATAAAAACTACTTGCCTACAAATACATTAAACCCTACTAATGGTAATTTAAGTTTGTATTTGAAGGAGGCGCCAAAAGCCCATATAGATAGATCTGTAATTACTGAAAATAGTATAATTAAAAGTAAAATTAACAGACTCTTAAATCATATTAATAAAAGACATACAGGAATAAACGATACTATTGATTGGGAAAATTTCTTAAATAAGATAAATAAACAAGGGCAAACTCTAAAATTTATATCTGTAAGAGGAAAACATGTTATAAATTACAAGGGGAAACCACTTCAATTTACAATAGTAGACTATCCGGAACGAAGGGCGATTAATAAGCTAGAAGTTACTCCAAACAAAGCTTTAGTTAAAATCAATACAAATGTCTTACTAACAAATATTAAATATACGCTCACACTTAAAACAAATAGTGAAGATCTAGAGTTTGAGTTTGACCACCATGATGAATTAGAGGCGTTTTGTAATGCATTGCTTATTAATAGAGATAAAGCGCATCCTGTTTCTAACGAAAGTGACTTTTCTAAACAAATCATCACTTACCTTAATGATAAGTATTTGCCAAGACAAATTTCAACTGCAATACGAACCAACCTCGATTTATACCTTCAAGAACTGCCTAAAGATCATATAGCGAAGCTTTCAGATGAAGATTTATGGCATGCTATAAGAGCGTTATTATATGATGAGGTTGATGATAAAGGCGTTTCTGAAGAAGCCATAGTCATAGAACTTATTAAAATTTTAGGAGAGCGAAACGCCGATACACTTTTAAATGGCTTATTAAATAAAAAGGCATTCAGTGGAGACCATATGTTTAAAGCCTTATATAAAAAGATAGATAATTTTGGAGGCGATGATAATTTTACGAAATGGATAAACGAGCTCTACAAAATTTGGGTACAATCAAATTTCTCTAAAACCAAGCAAGCAGATAGCATCCCTTATGTCTCGAAAAAAACCTTAGGGTTTTACAGTAGCAATGGAAACTTAGCATTATCTGATGATTACACAAAGGTTTCGGTCTATTCAGAAGTAAAAGATATTATTAGAGCACAACGTCATCAAGGCAGTGGAGGTGCTATTAATAGAGTAGTCGTAAAAGAAGTTCATCATGGCGACTACAGCATTTTCGATCCTATTACCTTGGTCGATTATGAAAAGATGGGCAGTGCTCATACAGGTTTAGAAGCGCCTAATGTCAATATTCCTATGTTTAATCTGGTGGCTATAGTACAGAATGAAAAGACAAATAATGCTTTTCTCGCTGGAAATTTGGCATTAGAAACGGCACTTACAGTTACAGGAGTGGGGAACATTACCAAATTACGTTACCTCTTAAAGCTAAGAGATTTAAAAAAGCTCACTTTTACAGAGACAGTGTACTTAGCAGATGGAGTCGCTACATCTTTAGGCGTTGTAAATTATATGTTAGAATTTTCAGGAACCTGTGGTGACGACTCCCCAGAATGTAAAAAAATAAAAGAGTATTTAGCTTTAGTGGAATCCTCAATGAGTTTAGGAGTTGCCAATGCGACATTAATGAAACGAAAAGCAGACGAGGTGCTAAAGGCTCTAGAAACTAATAAAGGACGTTTATCTATAAGCGCAGAAAAACGCCAGAAGATTATTAAACATTTAAGAGAGGTCGCAAATAAGCAAACTGTAAGTCTCGTAGAAAATTTTAGAGCACTAGAAAGGTCTGGAGCATTAAAAGAAGTAACACTAACCATAGGAGATATTTCCTTAGTGCTCTCCAACACATCCTATTTACTCAAGCATGCGGTATGCGCAGAAAATAGTACTCCAGTAAATCAAGATGATACCTTATGTAAAGATATACAAGAGTATCTTGGTTATGTGCAAAAGGCTATAAAAGTCAAGGCTTTAGTTGATAAAGGCGTACAATTGGG
>CAZLTR010000030.1:12261-26304 GCA_964562415.1 uncultured Hyunsoonleella sp.
TAATCGCATGAACCGTCACCCCAATTTGTTTAATACGCAACAGCAAAGAAAGGCCGTATTAAATGAACTTAAAAAAGTTGTAGAAGCCAAACCCTATCACACAAATTATTCAGCCCAACTTAAAGAAGATATAGCAACGCACCCTAGAATTAAACAACTTTTCGATAATGCTACCAATGCGGATAGAGCAAGCCTTAAAGCAGTTTGGATGGCACTAGAAAACAGGCCGCACATAAGATTAGGAGGCTCAAAGACCATTAAAGGAGAGAATCTAGAAATTTTAGCAAAGGTAAGCCCTCGTTTCATTTATAAAGGTAATTCTGGCGTTGAAGGGCTTAAAAGTTTTCTTGCAGAAGGCAGTAAAGTAGAAAGAACCCAGAGGTACATTAACAATTTACAAGAGGCAAATTTACTTTTCGATACTTCAATGCCAGTAACATTTAGTGGGGTAAAGAAAGGCGATGTTATTATAAATGATGCAGCAGGAAAGGAAATTGCACGTTACAAAGGCGATGTGCTTCAAAAAAAGAATATCATAGAACACCCAGAACAATTGGGGTATACCATAGTAAAACAATTAGAAGATTTCGACATGGTTAGAAAAGGAGACGAAATAGGATTTAAGCTTAAATAATAAAATGGTTTAAGTCAAAGAAAATAAAGCTTATGAAACATACTTTACACTATTATATACTATTAATTTGCTTCGCAGTCTTAGCTGGAAATGCTACAGCGGCAAGTACGGTATATAACAATGCTAGATACGGGACAACGCTGGAAGCTGCCTCTAAAAAAGATACGTTAGTAACAAGAGTATCGCATGTAAAAACAACGCGATCGCCAAAACAATTCAGGAATTTTGAAAGCTTAGAACGCTATAATACCCCTGTTGTTGAGTCTAAACCTATAAATAGTAAAAGCAGAAGCAAAAGTAGAGCAAAGCTAAAAAACGCAAAAACAAGCGAAAAGTGGCTAGAAATGGCCGAAGAGACCTTCAAAAAAATTGAAGACACCAAAAACTATATCGATGAGCTTAAAGCAGACCTATTGATACAGCTTCCTGTAGCCATCACACCCAAAACCATAAGTAATACAAAATATACAGTTGGTATTGCAAAAGCAGTATTTACGCCAAGTGTCACAAAACTTACTGTTTTTCTTAAGGTAGAAACCGCAAGGGGAACATTAATTCTTGGGGCACAGGATATTAAGTTGTCTCACGATGGCGGGATTGTGGGTGAGGCCAAATTAAATCTAATTTCAGAGTTTCGAATTAACATTAACCAAGGTAAAATTGTAGTTGCTTTTAATGGTGATTTTCAAAACTCTAAAACCTATGCAACTATAGATTGTTTTGGTTTTAAGGAGCTTGCTATAGATGCAGATGTAACGTTCTCTAGCGATGTTATTTTTCCAGTAGATAAAGAAGGAAAACGTATAGAAGCCCAGCAAGTTACAGCAGGCATTAAAACACAAGTTGCAGACTGGAACGATTGGGTGGTGAACATCTCATTGCCAGAGTTTGGTGTAAAAGGCTTAGAGGGTACCACCTTTCGTCTTAATACTGCGGTACTAGATTTTAGTGATCTTAGAAATGACGCTGCAACACCTTCGGGCTATTTAGAAACCTATTACAGTGCAAATCCTTTATTATGGCGTGGTGTGTATGTGAAAAGTTTAGAAGTGGTACTCCCTAAGGCCTTCAAAAAGAATAAAAGTAATAAGCGTCTCACCTTTACAGGAACAGAAATGCTTATTGATGATAGTGGAATAACAGGAGCATTTCAAGGCGAAAATATCTTGTCTATAGACGAAGGATCTGCTTCAAAATGGAAATTTTCTCTAGATTTCTTTAAGGTTGAATTAGAGCGAAATACCCTTATAAGTGGCGCGTTTAATGGGGAAATGCTATTGCCAGTGTCCAAGACAAGTAAATTAGCTTACAATGCTATTATACAGCCAGACGAGTATGTGTTTCGCGTGAGCAATTCAGGAGATTTAAATTTCGATATATGGAATGCATCAGTTAATTTAACAAAGGATTCTTATGTAGAAATGAAGATAAAGGATGATGTGTTTAGACCTAAAGCCAGTCTTAATGGTAACTTTAATATCGCGTCTGGCTTAAGCGAGAATTCAGGCTCTAAAGATGGTCAAACTGTTCAATTTGAAGGTGTTGTGTTTGAGAGGTTAGAAATTCAAACGGAGGCGCCAAAATTCGCAGTATCCTATTTTGGTGCAAAAGGAAAATTAGAAATTGCTAATTTCCCAATTTCTATAAACGAGATAGGCTTGCGTTTGCCTAGTGAAGACAGAGCAGAATTAGTGTTCGATTTTAATATCAATCTCACATCAGAGCAAGATGGTGGTAATGGTGGCGGTAGTAAGCTCGCGTTTAAAGCGAAATTAGAAGAAGATAAGGGGCAAGAAAAATGGAAATTTGATGGGGTTGACCTCGAACGTGTTTTTATTCAAATGGATGTGGCAGGAACACAGCTTAAAGGCGCAATTTTTATTTTTGAAGACGATCCTGTTTACGGGAAGGGCTTTGCTGGAGCTGTAGGTGCAAAGCTCACTATGGGTATGCAGTTAGATCTAGAGGTAAAGGCCTTATTTGGGCGTACCAAAACGTTTAGATATTGGTTTGCAGATGCTCAAGTTACCCTGCCTACACCAATACCAATTTTTACAGGGTTTGCCATTAATTCTTTTGGAGGTGGGTTTTATAACCGCATGAAAATGGATGGTATAGACAGAACACCTAATGCTGCGTTTAATTCCATAGGAGCTTCCACATCGGGAGTTGTTTATGTGCCTTATGAGGAGAATGGCTTTGGCTTTAAAGCCAGTATAGGCATTATTACACAAAACTCCGAAGAACTATTTAATGCCTCGGTAGAGTTTGGTATGGCATTTCTACGCTCTGGTGGGTTACAAGATATTTATTTTAAGGGAGAAGGCCGCTTAGTTAGCGGAATACCTGGTGATTTTTATGAGAAACTCACAGAAAAACTCTCGGCCATTTCTAAAGGCGGTGAAGCCGTGGTTTCTAGTTTTATTCCAGATGCGGCCATGTCTGCTAATGTATTTATCAAATTCGATTTTGTAAATGATATTTTTCACGCCACATCGGAGTTATACATTAATTTTGGATCCTTCCTTAAGGGGGTAGGGCCTAATGGTCGTGCTGGATGGTTAGATTTTTATGTGAGTCGAGACAAATGGCATATTTTAGTTGGGACGCCTAACGATCCTGTAGGTACAAAAATGAATGTTTTAATCGCAAAATTAAAAACAACCAGCTATTTCATGATGGGAGACGATTTGCCAGGCAGTCCGCCGCCGCCGCCAATGGTTGCCAATTTGCTTGGGGTAAATGCGTCTAAATTAGATTACACAAGAGATCTTAATAAGTTGAAGTCTGGAAAAGGGATGGCATTTGGTTCTCATTTTTACATCACAACAGGCGATTTAAGATTCCTTATTTTTTATGCCAGATTTGATGCAGGTTTTGGTTTCGATTTAATGCTTAAGGATTATGGCGATGCACATTGTGTGGGCGAAACAGAACAAATAGGGATGAACGGTTGGTATGCTAATGGACAAGCTTATGCCTTTTTGCAAGGAAGAGTTGGGATACGCATTAAAATTTTTGGGAAAACCAAGAAAAAGGAAATATTTTCGGGAAGTGCTGCGGTTTTGGTGCAAACCCGATTGCCAAACCCTTCATGGATAAGAGGCTATTTTAAAGGGCGATACAGTGTTTTGGGAGGACTTATAAAAGGAAGTTTTAGATTTAAAATAGAATTAGGGAAAAAGTGTGAAGTTGTTGGTGGTAGTGTCTTAGATGGTATCGTTGTTATTGGAGATATCTTACCAAAAGAAAACGCTACCGATGTAGATGTCTTTGCATTGCCACAAGTGGCCTTTAATTTACCAATAAATAAGGTGTTTGAGCTACCAGACGATACTGGTGATCATTATTACAGAATCATGCTGGATACCTTTGAATTGACTAAAGATGGTCAAGTACTGCCTGGCACAGTAACATGGAATGATGCCAATGATTCTGCAACCTTCCATTCGCACGACGTATTACCACCTAATAGTAATGTTAAAGTATACGTACAACTGCATTTTGAAGAACGTGATGGTAGAAATTGGAATATTATTAAGGAAGATGGAAAAGCCTTTAATGAAATTAAAGAACACGTCTTTGCTACAGGTGTAGCTCCAAAACATATTCCTACTACAAATATAAAATACGCTTACCCTGTATTAGAACAGAAGAATTTTTATACTAAAGAAAGTCCTTCTGGATATATACAATTGGTTAGAGGACAATCGTATTTGTTCGATGCCCAACCAGGGTGGCAGAAACAGCTGCTGTTGGAGACTGGACAAGGCGATGCATTGACGACACCTTTTTCTTATAATTCCGCCAACAAACGGGTTGGTTTTACATTACCTAAGGGCATGACTAAAGAACAGGATTATGCCTTAAAATTAGCGGTAATACCATCAAAATCTGCAAGGACATCTAATCTTTTAGAGTCGCAAACTACAAAAGAACTAGAGAAAGGTAAAGCAGGAAATACTGTAGAAATGCGCTCTAGAAAAGTAAAAGAAGTTCGTGTTAAAGAAGAGGAACGTATTGTGCTAAACTATAAGTTTAGAACCAGTAAGTATAATACCTTTAAAAGTAAAATTTCTGCTATGCAAAAAGAGCAAGATTTATACAGGCATTTGTCTTTATATGAGCTTACCTTACAACAAAGTATTACTGCAGACGAACCTTTTGATTTGGTTGAACTCGTTGGCAATAGATTTACAAATTACAAACCTTTAATTAATGTAAAAGCCAATTTAAATAATACGTATTACAAAGATTATATAGCGCCTTTATTGTATGTTAACGGGCTAAATGTACAGGTTACACGAAATACAGAAACGGTAGGAGTGCCCCCGGTAGAAGCCGTACAACCTGTAACATCCTATATCACGTATTTAGAAAATGGTGTTTTTAATACCGAAGATTATAACCCTTACAGCTATAATGTAACGTCTTATTTTTACAGAGATTATTTAGATCTAAGACATCAACTTATTTTACAGGGAGACCCTCTAATGCTAGAAAAACACAGGGCACTAATTGTAGACCCTTTTCCTGTGATGAAGCGTGGCGATTATAAAACAGAGTGGCAGTATAGCCTGCCAGGTGCAAATAATGTGTTACCAAACAATACCTATTCTAAAACTATAAAATATTACAACCCATTACATGATTAAGCGTTTATTATACAGGGGTTGCCTGTGTGTCATGGCATTACTATTATCTGCCAAAGGACAGGCTCAAAACCCAATAGGACAAGAGGCCCCAGCGATAGCCGTAATCGCTACGGCAGATACCGATCATATTAAATTACGATGGGGACCTAATGCACCTTTGGTTTGGAAGTATTGCAATACCTATGGCTATGTGATAGAACGTCATACTATTGTAAGAAATGGCGTGATTTTAGATACACCAGTGATTCAAAGATTAAATACCGAACCTTTAAAACCTAAACCTATGGCGGTTTGGGAAAATTTTGTGGCTAAAAACGATTTGGCAGGTGTTGCAGCGCAAGCCTTATACGGCGACGATTTTGAAGTAGAACTAGAAGAAGGCGGTAACGGAATGCTGGCTATTATTAATCAGTCTCAGGTGTTAGAGCAGCGCTTTACTTTTGCTTTATATGCAGCCGATCAAGATTTTGATGTGGCTTTGTTTTCAGGTCTAGCTTATAGAGATAGACAAGTGAAGCAAGGTGAGCAGTATTTGTATAAAGTTAGCGTTGCTGTGCCTAGAGTACAAAAACCTATCGTATTTGGTTCGGTATATATAGGGTTACAAGATTATAAGCCGCTGCCTAAACCCCAAGAATTTACAGGCGTATTTGGTGATAAAAGTGTCATGTTAACTTGGAATTATAAATTATTAGAGCAATCCTACACAAATTATAACTTAGAACGATCTGCAGATAGCGGTAAAACCTTTCAACAAATTAACGATACACCCATTGCTAATTTGAATACTGTAAATAATGAATTATCAGACCGTATTGTTTTTTTAGACAGCCTGCCAAATAATGGCATAAGTTACCAATACAGGTTAAAAGGCATTTCTCCTTTTGGCGATGTAGGGCCCGCTTCCGACATTGTAGAGGGTAAAGGTATAAAGCGACTGTCGCACTCTGCTGCTTTAACAGAGGCCAAATTACACCCCAATAATATAAGCGCAACACTTACATGGGAATATCCACCAGAAGGTATGGAAACTGTAGCGTATTTTGAATTAAACCGCTCAAATACCTTAAGAGAAGGTTACCAAGTACACCTTAGCCCCATAGATAAAAATAAAAGAAGTATAGTCGTGGATAATTTAAGCGCGATTAATTATTACACCATAACTACAGTTGGTAAGGATGGAAGTAAGGTCACTTCTTTCCCTAGAATGGTACAACCCGTAGACGATGCGCCGCCTTCAAATCCTGTAGGGCTTACTGGGACTATAGATTCTACAGGTGTTGTGACACTTTTATGGCAAAAAAATACTGAAATCGATTTTAGAGGATATCGCGTGTTTAGAGCAAACAGAGAAACAGAAGAATTTGTGCAAATAACATTCGAGCCTATTCCAGAACCTACTCTAACAGACACCATTAACATAAAGACCTTAAATAAAAAGATGTATTACAAAGTACAAGCCTTTGACAAACGCTATAACCCTTCAGGTTTTTCGCAAATTTTAGAGCTGAAGCGTCCAGATATTGTACCGCCCACAGCACCTGTTTTCGAAACCTATAAAACAAATAATGGGGCTATAGCTTTACACTGGATAACAAGTAGTAGTGAAGATGCAGTACATACTGTGGTGTATAAAAAACCTAAAGGAACCAATGCCCCTTGGGAATTAGTGGCGCAGTTAAAGCTTCCCGAACACAGCTATACAGATCAAGATATTACGCCAGGAACCACGTATTTATACACCCTAATTACAATAGACGATTCAGGCTTAGAGTCCGAACCTATAACCCCACTTACAATTTTAGCCCCAGAACGTGAGGATATACCAGAGATTAACCGCTTTACAGCAGTAGTAAATAGAGAACAACAGCACATTGCTATAAATTGGAATTATAAGGCTGCTAAGGTAAGCGAATATATGTTATACCGAGGGACCAATAAGGACGCGCTAACATTGTATAAAGTACTAAAACCAGAACTAAAGAACTTTACCGATAAAGAACTCATTGTAAATACAGAATACACCTATTTATTACAAGCTGTTTTTAAATCTGGAAAGAAATCCCCCCAAAAAACACTTCGTGTTAAATATTAGACGAGATGAGAAAGATAATTATTTTTTTAAAGATTGTATTATTTGTAAGCTTAACTGCAAGTGCACAAGAACGCAGAAGCAGATTATCTGTGCAAGGCTTTTATGGTGCTTCAGAAATAGGTTGCGGTTCTCAACTAAGACGAATTACAGCTAATTTTAGATCTGGTAGAACTGAGGATATCTTTACAGGAAGAGGAGTGAGAGGAATAGGAACTTCGAATGAATTAAGTGAATTTGTGTCTTCAAATTTAGATTTCGACGATACAGATCCTGTGATTTCAGTAAGATTTAATAATTCTTATGGCCTTCAGGATAGTTTCAATGGAGGATGTAGTAGTAGGGCAGAAGATGAGAATGCTATAATTACATTAACAAGAACAGACTGTTTTTACAGGCGTTACAACGGTTTTGAAGTATTTCCTAATAATGGAGGTAATTCCTCTTATGCAACTATTTCAATCGCTCCACTTATAGATGTTCGTAATGGTACTAATGAACTGATTAATGGAAGTATAGAACTGGGTTGTGCAGAAGGTGGTATAGATTTAATTTCTAATGCCACGTCTTATAACGGTGCATTAGTTTGGGAGGTATTCGATCCTAATACACTTACAGAAGTACCTCATCCAGATTATTTGCAGGTATTGAAGTATTTAGATGAAGCAATAGCAGAGGAAGAACGCTGTATTAATTTGCAAATACCAGATGAAGAGAAAGATTATTGTCTCACAGAAAACAGTGATGTTACTGATGCCCAAAATGACGTTGATTATTATGAAGAAAATGAGCCATTAACACAACTAGTGCCCACTTGGCGCAGTATAGTAGGAAAGTCAAGCAGCACTATTAGTTTAACATTAGCAGAAATTTATCCTAATCCAGATGACCAGCGTAGTTTTGCAGGACAGAATATTTTGTTACGAGTATACCCAGAATGCTATACAGGAACAGAGCTAGATTATAATACATTTTCGGTACAGTATTTACCTGGAACGCCCAATTTAGCAAGAGCTGCAGAGCCTAGCGCAACGCTTTGTTCATACACGAACGATGCAAGTTTTAAATTGTTTTTTGATAGGCAAATTAATGCAGATGAAGATTTATTTATCAATTTAATAGATGCAGACAGTAATAGATCTATAGGAAATAACAGAGTAAGTGCAGTAAACCCTAACGACGGTGTCGCTACAAGTTCAGCTCTAACTTTAGAGCCAGATGGCACTTATTCACATACCTGGAATGGAGCGCTAGGAGCAGGTGATTACAGTGTGGAAGTTACTGGCTTTGTAAGGAGTGTTAGCGGATTAACATGTCAAATTTTAACACAGGACTTTAGTATAGCAGCGCCTACTCAAGTTACGTTTACGGCGCTTAAAGTACGTGATGAGGTTTGTAATAATGAAAACAATGGCCAAATACGCATCACTGCCAGTGGTGGCAACCCTCCTTATGAATTTACCTTAAATAATGGAGGACGTTGGCAAAGTCTTCCTTCTACCAATTATGTTGTAAATAATCTAAGTCCTAATACCTATACAGTTCAAGTAAGGGATGCTAATGGATGTTTAGATAAAGCAAATGCAGGTGATGCCGATAGAAGTACTGCCATTACGATTAACCAAGCAACAGCCATTACACATACCTTTACAGGAAATCCAGTAACACAAACCAGTGGACCTGGCGCCACTAATGGGAGAATTAGAGTAAACAGTGTTACAGGAGGAATACCTCGTCAAGATGGTGTAAGGCAATATTACGATTACAGGATACTTACCACAAGTCCAAATTTAACAGGACGAGCAGATGTTACAGGGTTTGATATACTTGGTTTGCCAGCAGGGGTACATCGCATTCGTTATACCGATGCCAACGATTGTGAACAAGAATACAATTTGCCCGAAATTGTAGATCCTGCTCCAATTAATTTTACAATTACCAATACAAGAAACCCTTCATGTGCTGCTGCGAGCGATGGTGTATTAACCATTGTGCCTAGTGGCGGAATTCCACCATATACATTTACCTGGGTGAATTCAAATGTTCCAACACAAAGTGGGATAGACCAAACAATAGAAGGTGGTGAAGGCAATTATAGTGTGGTAGTTACCGATGCAGGTACAGGTCGTGCCGAACGTACGAACATACGTTTTCAAAATATACCGGCAGCCCTAACTTTAGCGACAGATGTAGCGCCTGTACTTTGTTTTGAAGACCCTGTTGTAGTAACACTAAATGCTACAGGCGGATCTGGAAATTACGAATATGCTCAAGTAACTGGAGGTCCTTTAAATTGGGGGAGTGCTAACAGATTTTCATTGCCTTATTCTGCTACGGGATATAGTTTTAGAGCAAGAGACAGAAATGCAACTGTTTGTCAAACAGATCGAGTGCTAACTGGTGCCATTTCACGTCCAGCAGCCATGGTTGTTAATGTTGCAGCGAATGGTATTGTAAATAATGTGGTTAATGGAGCAGCTAATGGAGCTATAAGCATAAACGTAGTTGGGGGTACGGCACCTTATACTATAACCTGGCAGCGTAATGGAGTAGATATATCAAACTCTGGACAAAGTATTTCTGGCTTACAAGCTGGACGTTACGTGGCAAGAATTACAGATGTTAATGATTGTAGCACCGCCTCTGGAGATATATTAGTTACAGAGCCAGAGGCTTTAACAGCATCAATTACAAATCCAGCTATAACATGTTTTGAAGGAAGTACTACTTTAACCGCAAATGCGCAAGGAGGGCGTATTAGTAATTCTGGAACTTATCGTTACCAATGGTCTTTTAATGGAAGTGTTATTAATGGCGCTACTAGTGCAACATTAAACAATGCAATACAAGGTAATTATACGGTTCGCGTTCAAGACGATTTTACAGCAACAGAAACCTCTCGAACTGTAACACACCCAGATGTATTGCGCTTAACAACAACGCTCACTAATATTTCCTGTTTTGGCGGTAATAACGGTAGCATTATCTTAAATCCGCAAGGGGGGACAGCTCCCTACTATTATGCCTTAGATGGGACTAACTTTTTACCTGTCGCAAATTTAAATAATGCAACAATAGAAGGGCTAACCTTTGGTGATTATAGCATAACATTACGAGATGTGAACGATTGTGAAATCGTTACGCCAAGTTCTGTAACCCTTAGTCAACCAGAAGCAATGGTGATAGAACTTATAGCAAATCAACCAGCAACAACGGTAAACGGGACTAATGGGGCTTTGGATATTACAGTAAGTCTAGGCACTCTACCCTATAGGTTTAATTGGACAAGTGCCACTAATGCGAGTTTTAATGCAACAACCGAAGACCTTGCTAATCTTAGCGCTGGACAGTATATGGTAACTGTAACCGATGCGAATAATTGTGAACGTGAAGCAACTTTTGAAGTCGTAGAACCAGGACCATTACAAGTACAATTGGCACAAGAAGGCGAAATTTTTTGCTATGGAGAAGCTACAGCTGCACTTGTTGCGACAGTATCTGGAGGCTTTCCCATAGGAGCAACAACAGATGCATTTGAATTTAGATGGTATCGTGTTGAAGAGGGGGTTAGCCGTTTGTTAGAGGCATCAAACGGACTTGTTAGACAGGACAACCTGTTAGCAGGTATTTACCGTGTGGAAGTAGAAGATGTTGAAGGAACTCAAGATGAAGCCCGTTTTGAAATTGTCCAACCAGAAGATTTGGTTTTACGTATAGAGAATACCCAAGCCGTATTGTGTTATGGGGCAAACACAGGAACCATTAATGTGACCGTTACAGGAGGACCTATAAATCCAGGCACAGGAACTTACTATCCTTATGCTTACCGTTGGACAAATCTGGACGATCCAGATTTTGAGGCCACAAGTGAGGATTTAGATGCGTTGCCAGCAGGGACATACAATTTAGTGGTCGTAGACGAAAACTTATGTACTATAGCATTGCCAGACCCCATAGTTATCGCGCAACCAGAAGCGCCATTAGAACTATTTAATATTGAGGCTACAAACCTTACGGGCTTTCAAACAGCTAACGGAGGTGTTAGTTTAGAGCTAAGAGGAGGCACCGCGCCCTACACGTATGCTTGGACACATCGCGATGACCCTTCTTTTTCTGCTACCACACAAAATATAGATCAATTGGCATCAGGGATTTACGATTTAGTAGTTGAAGATGCGAATAATTGTACTGTAAATTTAAGTCAATCTATTACAGAACCTAATCAATTAACCATTCAAATACAGACCATTGCAGATGTGAATAATATACAGTGCTTTGGTGAAACAACACAAGAGCCCTTAGTAACAATAACAGAAGGTGGTACTGGGATCTACACCTACCAGTGGTATGACGCCGATAGCCCAGATGTTATTCTTTTTGAAACGGCAAATACCCCTCTATTAGAAGCAGGGCGTTATGTGGTTGTGGTTACAGATACCAATAATAACAGAGCCACAGCACGTTACCAGGTGATGCAACCCAATCTTTTAGAACTTGCAGGAATAGTGAGTAATCCCTTGTGTCATGGCGATCGTACAGGGGAGATAGAGGTTAGCGTAACTGGAGGTATACCGCCTTATAATTACAGTTGGAGTAATGGTGAGATTATTGAAGACTTATCGAATCTTGGCGCAGGGAATTACAGTTTAACCGTTACCGATGCGAATAACTGTAGTGTGCAGCAAAATTTTAGTATAGAGGCGCCAACAGCCTTGTTTATAAGTGATGTTTCCAGAGTCTACCCTTCGTCTAGTACGAGAAACGACGGACGTATAACACTAACTGTTGGAGGGGGGACCTTGCCTTATGCGTTTTTATGGACCAATGCAAATGGAGATATACAACCCACGTCCTCTAATGTACTCGCTAATGTAGGATCAGAGAAATACAGTGTGCAAATTACCGATGCAAATAACTGTGTCTTAATTCTGGAGGATGTAGATTTATTTGTGCCTCCTGCTTTAATTGTAAATGTGTCTGGCGTTAATGTGGTGACTTGTTTTGGAGAAACTACTGGAAGTATTAGTGCTTTTGTATCTGGAGGGGTGCCTTATAATGCTTCAAAGCAATACGATTACCAATGGTTTAATGCTGTTACAGATGACCCTATTGGAGAAGATGCTTTTCTATTAGAAGAAATAGGTGCAGGACGCTATTACGTTAGTGTTACAGATGCAGTTGGAGCAAGTAGTACGAGTCCTGTTTTTGTATTAGAACAACCAGGTATTTTAGCTCTAGAATTGACCGCAGACTTTATAAATTGCGGTAATGAAAACGATTGGACGGTAGCGAGTAACGTCTCTGGTGGAACACCCCCTTACCGCTATAATTGGAGTACGGGGATTACCAATTCTATATTAGAAAATGTAATTGCAGAGTCTTATAGTTTAACGGTGACCGATAGCAGAGGCTGTACAGTTGTGCAAAACATTACTTTAACAGTACCTCAGGCATTAGAAACAGTTGTTAGTGGAACTAATCCTACCTGTTTTGCAGGCTGCGATGGAGGCATAACTACAGAAACGCTGGGCGGCACGCCGCCTTACACCTATGTTTGGAGTAATGGCGCTACAACTCAAAATACAACAAATCTATGTGAAGGGGAGTACACGGTTACAATTACAGATGCTAAAGGCTGTTATATTGTAGAAACGTTAACTTTAGAAGCCCCAGAGCAACTAACTGTTAATTTAGGAGAGGATATAACTTTATGTGCTGGGCAATCGGCACGCTTAGATGCGACCATAACCGATGCAAATGCTAGCTATTCATGGACAGCTACAAATGGCTTTACAAGCACAGAAGCCATCGTAGATGTTAATGAAACAGGCCTTTACGAAGCTGCCGTAATTAACGCAAATGGCTGTGAGGTGACTGGGCGTGTTTTTGTAGAAGCCACAACCGATGAGATTTCCGCTAATTTTTTAACTTCTAGCCAAGTATTTGTAGGCGACTCTTTTGTTATAGTAGATAATAGTGACCCCTTTCCAGATAACCTACAATGGGAGTTACCTGCCGAAGCACTAGTTAGCTATCAAGATCAAAATTACGCAGAGTTGCAGTTTAATACCCCTGGAGAGTATGAAATTACCGTAAGAACGCAACGTGGATTATGTGAGGCGTCACAAACCAAACGCGTAGTAGTGTTAGAAAAAACGTTTGATGCCGAAATAGGACCTAATGATACAGGAAGCAGTGGAGATATTGCTTTTGAGTATAGTATTTATCCAAACCCATCCTCTAATGGGGCGTTTAATGCGCAAATCACATTAAAAGCAGTAGAGACTATTAATATAAAAGTATTTCAAATAGGGTCTAATGTTGCCATGATAAATCAACGTTATGGGGGTAGTGACGCTTACATGTTATCTTTTGACATCTCAAGGTTTACTACAGGAGTTTATTTTGTGCTTTTAGAGACAGAAGGGCAGAGTCAAGTACGAAAATTAGTGGTGAATTAAAACAGATTAAATTTAACAGTTTAGGATTAAGGTGCTATAAAAAGCAGCTCTTAGAAAGGGACTTTTTATAGCGCCTTTTTGATAAGAACTAACTTTAATAAAAAGGAGTCTCATCCTAATTAGGCCTATTTTATCAATGAACCCATCTTGACGTTTTCTATTTCCTAAAAAATGGCTGAAATTCACCTCTATTTCGTTACT
>CAZLTR010000031.1:0-7825 GCA_964562415.1 uncultured Hyunsoonleella sp.
TTAAATTTCAACTCATTTTCGGTTAAAAACAAAACGTCAAGATGAGTTCAGTATTAAAAAGTTTCAGTCTGTTACAATAAACAATTAAAAAACAAGACCTTACAACAAGTTTAAGCGCTTCATCAATTCTGGACGGTTGGAACGACTTACAGGGATCACATCTTTTTTAATTAAAACGCTATTGTCTTCAATATCTATAATCTTTTTAATATTGATAACATAAGAACGGTGTATTTTTAAAAACAAATCGTCTGGTAACTTCTCTTCTATCTTTTTTAAGGTAGAATGCACGGTGTAATTTTTTGTTTCTGTTTTTAATTGAATGTAATCGCCTTTAGCTTCTACGAGATAAATGCTAGGAATATCTATTTTTATCAAACGCCTATCAATATTAATATATAAATGATTATCTGATGTATCAGGCGTTGTTACTTCCTTAGCAGTTTGCTTTATACTACTTACTTTATGAATGGCTTTTTCTAGACGTGATAAGGTGACTGGTTTTACCAAATAATCCACAATACAATCGTATTCAAAAGCTTCTATAGCAAATTTAGAATCGGATGTCGTTAATATAATCTTAGGAGGATTTTTAAGTGTTTGTATGAAGTCAAACCCTGTAAAATCAGGCATTAAAATATCCAAAAAAATCAAATCGATTTCCGTTTCGTTTTGATTGAGGTATTTAATGGCCTGTATGGCATTAGAAAACGCTTCCTTTATCGTTAAATTGGGGATACTCGCACACAACTGTGTAAGGATAGCTCTGGCAGTTGCCTCGTCGTCAATAATGATACAATTCATAAATTACGTTATAACGTTTCTAAGTAGTCTGTAATCATTTGAAGTATCTCATGAAAGGTGTCATAGCCATTGGTTCGGCCTTCCTTTAAGTGGTCTTCAAACTCTTCAGCCAGTTTGTAACTCTTTTCAAGGCCTAAAATACTAATTTTATGCTTAAGTTTGTGTACATTTTCTGCAGACAATCTATAGTTTTTAGAGTTGAAGCTCTTAAAATACACTGCTTTTTCTTCTGGAAATTCTGCTTTTATAATCCCTATCAACTTGTTTTTAAATGCGATATCTCCACTTGAAAGCTGATTCACATAACTTAAATTAGGCTGTTCCATGACGCTATTTTTTTAATGTAAAATAAAATGTAGTCCCTATATCTTTTTGAGATTCTAACCATATTATACCGCCTAAACCGTCTACAATCTTTTTTACTAAAGATAAGCCCATTCCTGTAGCATTGGTCGTGTTATCTAATTTTTCGAAAGTTTTAAATATTTTATTAAAGTACTTTTTTTCTATCCCCTTGCCATTGTCTCTCACATAAAACTCCCAAAACTTATTGGCATTCTCAAAGCCTACTTCAACCAGCCCTTTATCTTTATCGTTATACTTTATAGCATTCACGATTAAATTTTGGAACAGTTGTTTTAAACGGTATCTATCGCCTTTTACAGTTGGCATATTATCATTTTTTATAATAATTATATGACGAGGCACGTCTATACCATTAATAACTTCTTTTATAAGTTTATCCAAATCCACATCGTAGGTGTCTACTTGGCTTTTGCTTATTGTGGAATACTCTAAAATACCACTAATTAGAGTGTCCATTTTTTCCACATTGCGACGTATTAATGTTAAACTTTTTTTACCTTCAGCATCAAGACAGTCTGTATAATCTTCTTTTAACCAAGAAGATAGGGCATCGATACTTTGTAAAGGCGTTTTTAAATCGTGAGACACCATATGGGTGTAGTCACTCAATTCTTGATTTTGGCGTTCTAATTCTTTTAAAAGTTTTTCGCGTTGGGTATCAATTTCTATAATCTTTCTAGCTTGCCCAGTAATAAAATCTAATAACTTTACTCCATCTAATTCAATACCCTCCTTTTCTCCAAACTTTTGCTCTGGGATATCATAAAAGTTTAAAGTTTTTACCAAGCGCTTTATTTTTTTTAAGACTTCACGCTGCGCTTCAGCTTCAGCTCTTAGTTTCTGGTTGGCATCGAACAGCTCTTCAGAGCTTATAGCCATGGCGCGTTGTTGCATCACAAATTGCTCGTCATGATTGTTATACGACCTTTCTACAGCATCTAAAAAAGCTTTCAGCTTGGGGTCTATAGCAAGCGAATCTGGTATATACTTTCGTATTTGGCGTTTCAGCAGAGAATTCATTATTCACTTATAAGTGTTATGGTCATGGTTTGGTTATGCAATTTACAGCTATTTTCCCCATGAAAAGGTGCTATTTCACCATAAGAATAAAAACCACAAATTACAGTATCCTCTCCTACCACGGCAACCACCTCTTCAATTTCTTCTTCTACACGCTGGTCTAAAACCAGTTTTCTACCAATACAACTCACTAAAAGGGCTAATTCTGGTGGCCTTGTTCTGGTTTCAATAGCTTGCATTGCAGCTCTTTCCGATGCATTTGCAATGTTATCTATGTTAGTCATCATGAGCTGTACCTTAGAACTTTCTGGAATATCTCCAGCCAAAATCATAGAGTTATCAGCTTCATTAATATTTAAAATGGTTCGTACAATAGATTGTTCATTTTCTGAGGTGGTTACATTTAAAGGGTAAAGCAAAGCAGCACTTGGCAACTCTTTAGCTTTATCACCTAAATATTTTTTATACAAGTCTAATGCAGGTTGCCCATCTAACTCGTAAAGCACATTCGCTTTAGATTTAGTTACTATACGCTGCGGACCAAAAGGGCTCCACCCACCATGAATCGAAAATGAAGCTTCAAAAGTATCGCCATAAAAACCTATGGCCACAATTTTGCCTGGTTTGGGAGCTTCATTGTACCCTGCAATAGTTTTTTCAAAACGGGCACCGTCACCACACAAACCTCCTGTAATAAATGTACTTGCAAGAAACGTGCTATTGTTCATGCCTTTGGCGAGTTGACTTCCGTTTACAAAGCTTCCTTCAGAAACCACAAATATTAATTTTAGGTTCTCTTTTTCAAATTGATCTACGATATCTGCACCTGCATTAAAACTCTCCTGTTCTGTCTCTAAAAGATCACTTGTTTTAATCACATAGGAGCTTCTTTCAAATTCAATAGCTGTAATAGTTATGCTTTCATCATCTACTAAATTTGCTGTAATATCACCACTAGTAGATCCAAAAACAATATGTCCATCTGGAAATAGCGTTTTAATATGGGAATAAATGTTGGAGTCTTCTAACATAAACCGGTTGCCAAAAACTAAAACTAAAGGGGCCTTTAAGTCTTGTTTCAACGATATATACTCCCAATCGCTATCTCTTTGTCGCCTTAATTGTACAATTTTCAAAATGCTCTATTTTTTTAATGTAAAGTGAAATGTTGTGCCTTTTCCAATTTGAGATTCAACCCACACTGTACCTTTGTGTAAATTAATAATTTTCTTTACGATAGATAATCCTATGCCTGTAGAATCTTTACGTTTATTTAAAGCATGAAATACTTTAAATATTTTATCATGGTATTTCTTATCAATGCCTATACCGTTGTCTTTAACCGAAAATTGGTAATACATTTCTGTTTCGATAACGTCTATATTAACATAACCTTCTTCCTTATCATTAAATTTTACTGCGTTACTGATAAAGTTTTGAAATAATTGTTTCAATTTTGTCTTGTCGCCTTGTACTACTGGTAAAGGATTTAAAACATTAATTGCAATGTGTGCAGGGACATATAACATTTTCTTAAGGTCGTCTATCACTTCATTTAAATCTACGGCGTCTTCTTCCATGGCTTTAGCGCCTACACTAGAATACATCAAAACGTCTGAAATTAAGCGTTCCATTTTCTCTAAAGTATCTTCAATAAGCTCTATATTAGTAATGCTTACCTCGTCTAACTTATTTTTATTATCCTCTTTTATCCAATTAACTAAGGCATCTATACTGCGTAAAGGGGATTTTAAATCGTGAGATACAATATGTGCATATTCTTGCAATTCGTTATTACTTTTTTCTAGTTCCTGAAGTAACTTTTCCTTTTGAAGTTGCAATACTTTTAAGGCCGTAATATCTAAATAAATACCAATAGACCCTATTACTTCTCCATTAAGGTTATAATTAAGCGCACCACTTATTAAACAGTGCTTAATAGCGCCAGATTTTGTTTTGCATTTTACTTCATAGGATTGCGATTTACCTTTAATACGCTCGCTGTTATCTTCTCTAATACTTTCTATATCGCCTTCTACAGGAAAAACCGTTTGTGCAGGTTTCCCTATTAATTCCTTTTTATCATATCCAGAAATTTTAAGAAAGCTCTTATTCACCATAACAATTTTATCGAAATTGTCAACTTCCATGAGTCCCAAATTCATGTTGGCTATAATACTACTATACTTTTGCTTTTGGGCTTCTAAACCTTTACGGTATTTTCGGCGTAGGGTCACATCCTTATAAGTCCACAAATGGCCTTTATAAGTTTCCTCCTCATAAATAGGCACATAATCGCGTTCTAAAATTTTACCATTACGCATTTCCAATTCGTCCCCTAAAACTTCTACCTTATTCTTTAAAATGGTATTAATTTGGGATACGAATAACTCTGGATTTTTAAATAGTGTTTTTTTTACTTCTACAGCATCACGGTAATCTTGTCCTTTTAAAGCATCTGGAGTAGCTGTAAGTTGAAAAAGCTCGCAAAACTTAGTATTTGTTAGTACAATATTTCTATGTTCATCTTCTAAAAGCACACCACTGTCTAGGTTTAAAATAAGTGTTGCTAAGCGATTTTCAGACTCTATTAATTGTATTTCGGCTTCCTTGGCTTTAGTAATATCTCTCACAATTCCTTGTGCTGCCAAAGGTTGTCCTTTATCGTAAATAATACTTCCGTTAAGATGTAACAGCTTTTCTTCCTGCTTTTGGGTAACTATCTTAAGGTTAAAATCGGTAATACTGCCTTTAACGAGTAATTTTTGGAAAGATTCGGCAACAGATTGTAAGTCTTCTGGATGTACCAAATCCATTAGGTTAAAATATGAATCTATGCTGTCGCAGCCTAATAGCTCTACGGCGGCTTCATTCATCTTTAACACATTACCAAACAAATCCATAATTACGTAGGGGTCTACGATATTTTCGAACACGCCTTGCAATTGCGAATCTGTTTTATTTAACAAACTCTCTAATTCTAAGTAGGACCGTTCTAACTCTTGTTTGGCTTGGTATAGTTCGGCGGCTTTCGTTTCAAGGATCTTTTCAGCTTGTTTTCTAGCTGCTTTTTCTCGAGAGAGGGCGCGCTCTAAAATGTCAATTTTGTCTTGACTCATTAATTTCTTTTAATAATAAACATAACTTCGGTTCCATCCTCCTTTAATTTTTCTAATACAATGGTGGCTTGGGCATTAAAATGCTCGAACGTTTTATGCATTAGTCCTAATCCAAAATGGTGCATAGCTCTACTCGACCTGTAAACCATTGTTAAAGCATTCTTAGATTTTTCAATAATTTCGAATGTAGGTAGTTCGGCTTCGGGGTATATTTTTTGCACTTCTACATGAATGTGGTTTTCTATAGAAGCTAACATCTCTATGGGGTCTTTATAAGTAGCTAAGAGGCTCGAGTAACTTTCTTTTATCACTTCAAAAAAGTGCTCGGCATAGGCTTGTAATAAATCATCTATAGAAATATTGGTATTGGCACTAAGATGTTGTAATAATTGGAGCATTTCGGAAAAACTATAGGTCCCTACAGAAGTATAAATACCTTCAGATTCTAAATTGGAACTTGTTAAAATTTTATCGACCATTTCCAATCCAAATTTCTTCTCGACTAAATCTAAAAATTCGGTAAAAATTATACCCTTCATTTATATCTGTTTTAGTTCATTTATACTCCAGTACGCTAAAAGACTTTGAATTTTAATAATATAGTCCTCGTATTTAAGTGGTTTTAAAACATATCCAGCAATACCAATTTTATAACATTCTAATAAATCTTGTTGATTACTAGAAGTCGTTAGGATAATTGTTGGAATGTATTTTAGCACATCGTCTTTCTTTAAAATGCTTAAAAATTCAATGCCATTTAATTTGGGCATATTCAAATCTAGTAAAATAATGTCAGGTAATTCATCTTTTTTTTGTAAAAATTCTAAGGCTTCTTCTCCGTTATTCGCTTCAACAATTTTGTGCGGCAATTCTAGTTTTGAAATTGTTCTGTTCAATTTCATAACCTCTATCATGTCATCTTCAATAAGTAAAATGTTTAAACGTCTCATAATATGCTCCTTATTTTCGATGTAAATTTACTTCATTAATGTAGGTAATTTTACAAATATCGTTTATTCAAAATTAGTCATAGACGAAGTACAATTAAGTGTCGACGAATGGTAAAATTTGAACCTAACACCCCTGCTAAGCCTAGAGCAGAACTCATTTTTTAACAAAAATAAGATTATAAAACAACCATTAAAGAAAGAAAATTAATATGAATTTATATTGTGATTTTAAAACCTGATAAGGTGGTGCTAAAACACAGCATCGTACAGAAAAACACCATCTTTCATACGTTGGCATTAGTCCTAACCACTCTAGATATTAAAACTAAAAAAGCCGTCTAAAATTAATTTTTAGACGACTTTAGAGACAAACATAATCTATATAAGAATAGACAAAATCTTTCTATAACATAGCAACTTTTTTAAAGATGTTGTTTGTGTACTGTTTTTTTCTGAAAACTAGACTTATCGGCCTCACATAAGGAACACTTGTAATGTTCTGGTAAATCTGCAAATGCTGTATGCGCTGGTATATTTTGAGTCATATCGCCGTATTTTTCATTATATACGGTTAAACATTCCGAACACTGGTACACCTCTTCTTCTGAAGTTTCTACAGAGTTTGCTTTCGTTTTTTCTTCGTCACGTTCTGTTCCTAATTGTTCGAAATACAATTGACTTAGCTCCATTAACAATCCAGGAAGTTCTACTTTATCTACATCTTGCACATGCATGACATAATCGCGCGTATTAGGATCGAAATCTCTCGCGTATAACAAATTATAAGTATCTCGTATTGTAAAATTTCCAACAGATTCTGGTTGCCTGTTCTTCTCAATAACTATAGATGTAAAATTATAGGTATCACTATCAAAACTTGTAATTCCAAACGTAAGTCCGTACGTACTTATATCGTTTTGGTCGAAATTAGTGACTAGGTATTTTTTTAAATTAAGTGCTTCGGCATCGTTTACAGGAACATGCCAATTCATTTCTAACATAGAGTGGCGCACATTAATACCATATTTCCCTAAAAACTTTTCCCATTGCAATTTAAAACGTTCTGGTATCCCTTTTACAATAAAAGATTTCCACGGTGTAATTGATATTTTACCAATTTTATTCTCAGAACACAAGTCGCACATGGCTTTTAAGAAATCTAAATCATATCTATTATTTCGCCAATACAAGCCTAACCAATAACGGTCTGGTCCTATTCTATTCATCCCCTCGTAGTAGGGAAATGGGTAAAACGGCACTTTAAGTGGTTTGTCTACAGTTCTGTTATTGGTATCGGTAGCATCGCTTACCAATTCGAAAACTGTTTCTATTGTTTCTGGTTCTTCTATTAAAATATGTTCTATGGCCAACTCAATCTTGTCCATATCCCAGCTGTAAATTAAAGCAGGGTACATTTGTGTTTTCGTCCAACCTGGTAATCTCAAATACAAATACCAATAATCATCATGTTCAGATGCTATAAAATTTACATTTCCAGTAAATAGAGGCACCAAACGTTGTTTCGGATCTGTAACATTAATGCGCAATTTTGGAAAATGCTTAAAC
>CAZLTR010000031.1:7835-24774 GCA_964562415.1 uncultured Hyunsoonleella sp.
GTTCTAAAACATACAAGTAACGGTCACTGGTCAACCATGAAGTACTTGGCAAAATTTCGGCAGAGACATAAGACGATGCTATGTTTTCAACGCCATCACGCTTTGGTTTTACAAACTTAATTTTATCAAAAGCATCAAATTTAGTCGCGTCGATTTCTTCTGGAAAAATAATATCTTGACGAGATCCAAAAGATATGGCATCTAACCCCAAGCCTTCGGCAGCTTCACAAATGTATTTTAATTCTCCTGGAGACAAAACCCCTCCTTTTATTCTTAATCTGTATGGTTCCATTATGCTAATACTTTTGAATTTTGAAGTATCTCTCGTACTTCTGTTTTACAACTTCCGCAACCTAAACCTGCTCCCGTTTTGTTACATAATTCTGTAAAGTCGGTACAGCCTTTCGCTATGGTATCTTCTATGTTTCCGGCGCCTACTTGGCTACAAGAACAGACTAACTTCCCTAAAACAGGGGTATCGTTAGAAGCGCCTCTAAGCAGTGTATCGCGCTTATCGGCCATTTCTATTTTGCTTTCTATTAGGGTTTTAAATTCGGCAAATTCATTCTTATCGCCCATTAAAACAGCTCCAATTAGTAAATCGTCTTTAACGATACATTTTTTATAATAGCGTTTCTTAATATCTGTAAAGATAATCTCTTCATAACTGGTATCATTTTCAGGAACATCTATATCTCCAATACTGCATAAGTTTAAATCGTTAAACTTAAGTATATTCATCAATACAGAGCCGTTGTAAGCTTCACTAATATCTCCTGCTATAAAATTGGCTAAGATTGTAGCTTGCTCTTCTGCTGCAGAAGTAATACCAAATAACTGATTATTAAATTCTGCAATTTCACCAATGGCAAAAATGTCTGGATGAGACGATTGCAAATGTTGATTCACAATAACCCCTCTTCGACATGCAATGCCGTTAGATCGTGCAATATCTACATTAGGAATAGTACCTATGGCGTACACAATGGCATTGGCAGTGATGCTTTTTCCACTTTTAAGAGTAATATTTAATTCTCCTGTGTCTTCGTCGTCGAATACAGTACTTACTTCGTTATCGAAGTAAATTTGAATGCCGCGTTCTTGGACATCTAGTGCTAATAGTTTACTAGAAATTTTATCCAATTGGCGCTCCATTAAACGCGACGCACGCTGCACAATAGTGATCTTGGCATTTTTGTGCTTCATGGCTGCGGCAAGTTCTAGGCCTAAAAGACCACCACCTACAATAACAACATGCTGCTCTTCTGGAGGTAAGCCTGTAGCATCTAGATAATTTTTAAACTTATCGGCATCTATTTTATTACGCATGGTAAAACGCCCTGGCAAGTCTATTTGCACATCTTTAGGGACAAACGCACGACTTCCTGTGGCTAAAATTAACTTGTCGAATGTATGCGTATCACCATTACTATCGGTTACTATTTTTTCTGCTTTATCTATATTAGATATGAGCGTCTCAGGGTGTAGGTGTACATTTAACTTTGTTAGCTCTAATGTCTTAATTTTAAGTAATTGCTCCCAAGTCAATTCTTCGGTTACATACTCTGGTAATAAAACTCTGTTATAAAATAAGTGCGGTTCTTTAGAGAACACATGAATCTCATCGACTTTATTATGTTCTCTATAATTTTCAACAAAACGGAAGGCCGCAGCACCAGCACCTACTATAATAATTTTATCTACGGGTTTCTTGTACTTAGAAACGGCTACACGTGTAAATTTAAAATCAGGTTCTTTTGATAAGGGATCTACATGTGTATTTGTTAAGTTATTGGCACGATTTAAGTTACTTTGTAACTTTTTACCCCAGTGCATTGGCAAGAATACCACGCCTTTTTTAATGGTTTCTGTAATTTTTGCACGCACACGCACCACTCCATTTTCACCCTTTATCTCTGTAATGTCCCCATCTTTTATTTTATACAGATAGGCATCTACAGGGTGTATTTCTAATACAGGTTTTGGATAGTGTGTTTTTAATCGTGATACCTTTCCTGTTTTGGTCATGGTATGCCACTGGTCTCTAACACGACCTGTGGTTAAGACCAATGGATACGCATCATTGGTTAATACCGAGGTATTATATAATTTGGCTGGAATATTAAAAATGGCCTTTTTAGAAGGCGTATAAAACTGTTTATCTTGAAATAAGCGAGGCGTGCCTTGATGTCTAAGTTCTGGTACAGGCCATTGAAAGGTACCTTCAGTTTTTAAACGCTCATAATTTAAATAAGATACATCTATATTGGTGCCTTTAGTCATTTGCGCGTACTCATCGTAAATTTCGCTGGCACTATTAAAATTAAAACCTCTAAAGCCCATACGTCTCGCAAAATCGCAAAATATGTCTACGTCGGGTCTGGCTTCTCCAGGCGCTTCAATTTCTTTGGGTAAATAAGAAACCCGTCTTTCAGAATTTGTCATGGTTCCCTCTTTTTCTAACCATCCTGCTGCAGGAAGCACCAAATCTGCAAATCCTACAGTATCCGACTTATGCGAAATGTCTTGTACAACAACAAACTTCGCATTTTGCATGGCTTTTTCTATACGGTTAGAATTAGGTAAACTCACCAAAGGATTGGTGCAGGCAATCCAAACGGCTTTCATTTCGCCACTTTCTAAAGCGTCGAACATCTCTGTTGCTGTTAATCCTGGTTTAGGATTAATTTCATTAACGCCCCAAAAATCGGCTACTTCGCGACGGTGTTCTGGGTTCATTAAATCCTTATGAACCGCTAAAAGGTTGGCCATACCCCCTACTTCACGTCCGCCCATGGCATTAGGCTGTCCTGTTAAGGAAAAAGGGCCAGCACCAGGCTTACCTACTTGCCCTGTAATTAAGGACAGGTTTAACAGGGCTACATTTTTATCGGTTCCCACCACACTTTGGTTAAGCCCCATAGCCCACATACTTATAAATCCTTTTGACAAGCCAATATATTTGGCCGCCTTTTTAATAGCGTCTACAGGAACACCACAAGCTTTGGACGCCTCTTTAAGTGAGGTGCCTAATAGCAACTCTTTATAATCTGCAAAACCATCGGTATGTTTTGCTATAAATGCTTCATCAATAAGGCCGCTTTTGTACAAGCAACGCCCTATGGCATTGTATAAAATAACATCGGTACCAGGAAATAGTTGCAAATGCAAATCGGCAAAATTAGCCGTATCGGTTTTTCTAGGATCAACTACAATTATTTTTACATTAGGGTTCTCCTCTTTGTGCTTTTCTAAACGTCTAAATAGTATAGGGTGACACCAAGCGGGATTTGCTCCAGTAATTAAAAACGTATCTGCTAATTCAATATCGGCATAGGCAATAGGGACGCTATCCTCTCCAAAGGTTTTTTTGTAACCAACAACAGCAGAACTCATACATAATCTAGAGTTCGTGTCTATATTATTTGTCCCTAAAAATCCTTTTGTTAATTTGTTTGCGATGTAATACTCTTCGGTTAAACTTTGTCCAGACACATAAAAGCCTACACTATCGGGACCATATTTTTTAATGATGGATTTAAAAACACTGGCAGCTCTATCTAAGGCATCGTCCCAGCTCACACGCTCACGAGGGTGCGAACGGCTCCACCGCATCTCTGGATACAGTATTCTATCGGAAGTATCATTTGCTACATAATGCAAATTCATCCCCTTAGAACATAGCATACCTTTATTTACAGGATGGTCTTTATCACCTTCAACAAAAACCTTATCATTCGTATCTTTTTTAACCACAATACCACAGCCTACACCACAATAAGAACACGTTGTTTTCACTTCACTTTTAATCATCCTGATATACTTTTTATACTAAATAATACATTTTAACTCCACTATACAAATGCTAACTTCATTATTTGGAATCCCATAAAAAACAAACTCTAAATCATAAATTTGATAAAAATCTGTATCTAAAATTATGTTTTATTTCACTGCTGCCAACTCCGCTTCACTTGGGATACCAGTAGTATCCGCTTTAGCAATAGCTTCATCTTCTGTAGAGAAACGAATCGTTAACGACACTACTGCGGTTACAATAACAACAATTCCAATAATAAAATATCCACTTGATACTGCTGCCGATGAGGCCACAGCTTGAGCAGCACTAATTATGGCATCACCTTTACCTACATTAGCAGCTATGGCGGCCTTCTCTGCAACTGCCGACTGCGATTTTAGTAACATTGCAGCTAAAAACGCCCCTACATTACCTCCTGCACCTACGATACCAGATACAGAACCAATCGCCTTTTTATTTATAAATGGTACTACCGGGAAGGTAGCCCCTTCTGCCATTTGTACAGATAAACTAAATAAAATTAGAAATATAATGCCCACTATAATGTTTGTAGCCATAGAAAAGGTCATAAGCATCACACCTTGTAGAGCCAAAATACCCACCAAAAATAATACGCGACCTCTAAGTCCTTTTAATTTTCCAAATTTATCGCCAAAAAATCCGCCTAATGTTCTTGCAAAAATATTCATTAAAGCAAAAGACAATACGATATTACCAGCTGTTACACGCTCTAATTGAAACGTATTCTGTAAGTAATCGTCCATTGTACCATATACCGTTAACTCAATACCAAAACAAGAGGCATATACTAAAAATAAAATCCAAGTTCTATAATCTTTAAGCACAGTACCAAAACCAACTTGGTCTTTTTTCTTTTCTATAGTAACTCCAGATGCTTTTAAATCTTTAAAGTTCCCTTGAGGGGTATCTTGTGTGAAGAAGAAATATACAATTCCCATTAAAAAACAAACGATACCGGCAATAACCATAGAGTAACGCCAAGCTTCTGCTTCGGCAACGCCCATACCTATAACAGCTGCTGCAATAATAGGCATCCCTAAACGGTTGGCACCACCACCTAAGTTCCCCCAACCTGCAGAAGTAGCATTAGCGGTACCTACAATATTAGGCGCAAACATTAAAGAGGTATGTACTTGTGTAATTACAAAAGAAGCACCAATAAAACCAATAAATAGTCTACAGACTAAAAATTGGGTTGGTGTTTGTACTAGACCACATAAGATAACTGGAATAGCACCAAGCATTAAGAGCCATGTATAACATATTCTTGGGCCATATTTATCACATAGTTTCCCAATAAGTAATCGTGCAAAAACAGTTCCAGAAACGGCTAGAATAATAGAATTCCACTTCTGGTCTGGTGTTAATCCTAAGTCCCTAACCACATCTGGCATAAAAGGTACGATGCCAAACCATGAGAAAAAACATAGAAAGAATGAAATAGCGGTAATCCAAAATGTACGTATTGAAATATTTTTTAAGTCGTACAGTTTAAGTGTTGTTGATTTAGTCTGTGTTGTAGTGTCCATAATTAAGTAATATATACGTACAAATCTACGTATTAATACTTAATTTAAAACTATATATTACGTAATTAATTGAAAAAATACGTTTTCTATAGTTTAGGATTGTATTTTTAAAAAAAATCGAAAAAACCAAGGTTTACTTTGCAACTTTAATATAGAATTCATCTTGAGGTTTTCTATTTCCTAAAATATGGCTGAAATTCACCCATATTTCGTTACTTTTTTGTCCGTAGCGCTGCTATGAGCTTCAAAAAGTGCCTCATCTGGTTAAATTTCAACTCATTTTCGGTTAAAAACAAAACGTCAAGATGAGTTCTTAAATATTACAACAGAAAACATCTAGAACATACTTTTATTGAGGCGTTAAAAAACATTTTAGTTTCTATTTAGAGCTTTACTTCGTACAACCTAAACAGGCTGCACAGCATGACCAAAGCCATTGTATGGCAAAACAAGTTTATACCTCTGTAGCATTATCCATTCTTATATGCATTAGAAGCATTAGAACAGTATTGCTATGGGGTAACTAATACCAGTAAAAGTGGCCACACCACACTCCTGTACACCACTAGTTTGCACTACAACAGTCTAATGCTTATAGCGGGATATTGTTAATTTGTTGTAGGAAACACAATTTTTTCTAGTTCTTGTTTGCGTTTAGCAACAGCAGCTTTTCCTTTGTTGATGGTTTCTTCTAATGCTTTTAATTTTTCTTCTGCTTTAGCTATTTTTTCTTCTTTTTCTAAAGCTTCCTCCTCGGTAATCTCTTTAGCTTCTTTTTGCACTTTAACCTTTTCTTTAGCATTGTCTATTTTAGCTTTCCCTTTTTTTACAAGTGCACTTTTAGCTTCAAGATCTTCCTCTTGAGTTTTTAATTTTTGTTTGGCCTCCGTAGATCTTAGTCGCCCAAATTCTTTCCCTGAAAGTCCATTTTTACTCTTACCATAAGCCTTCCCCTCGCTTTTAGCTTTTTCAACTGCTTCAGTTTGGTCGTCTTCACCAGCTTTGGCAGCTTTTTCAACTTTTGCTTTGCCTTTCTCTAGATGCTTCTCTTTCATCGCTTTGCCTTTGCCTTTAGCGCTATCTATTTGTGCATCGGCATGTGCTTCTAAATCGTCTACAGCCTTTTTATTCTTTTTAATTTTTTCTTTGCCTTTTTGTTTAGTAACTTTTAGTTGTCCCTTCGCCTCTTGCGATTTACCTTGAGCTAAAGTGTTTGTATGGCTTAAAGTTATAAATATGCAGGCCAGTACGTATATGTATTTTTTCATGTGATTTGTAGTTTAATGAAATAGTAGAAATGTATTAAAAGAAGTCTATACGTTAAGTTTTAGTATGATTATAACATCTTAAACATATCAATTAGACCGTCTTATAGATCGTCTAATGCACCTAAAGCGGCTTCTGCAGCTTCTGCTTTAGCGTCTAAATCCTGTTTGGTTGTTTCTATATTACGCTCTATGCTATCAATTTTTTGTATACTTTCGTTGGTAACAGCAGTCTCTTCCTTCTTTTGTTTTTCGTCTCTGCAAGACACAAATAACGTCACGACAAACATAAAAGTAATCGTGTTTAAAATGCGTTTTCTCATAATAAATTTAATGTATTTATTGTTTAGATGGAATTTAAAGAAACAATATAATAACTAATTCTTGAGTATACAAATTATCTATTTTACAAATAAGCCATAAAAAACACACTTTAGTACAAAAAATGAAAGTCTTTTAGATTTTTAGCTTTTAGGCAGGCCTACGCTTTCTATGAGGATTTAATTTTGGACATCGTATACCTTATACCAACCCGTATTCTCTCGCTTTACTACTAAGTTCTTTAAGATTTTTCACTTCTAGCTTCTTCATCAAATTAAAACGATGTACTTCGGCAGTACGCTTGCTTATAGCTAATTCTTCGGCAATGTCTTTATTGTTTTTAAGCTCTAATACTAAACCTAAAATCTGTTTTTCGCGTTTGGTAAGCTTAAATGGTGCAGCTTTCACTTCGGTCACAGGGGGTGTTTCAATAGTCTTACTGCCGTTTACAAAATTATTCATAATAATGGCAGAAACATCTCCTGTAAAATACTTTCCGCCAGAGGCCACACTGTGTAATGCTTTTAAAAACTCTTCTTTACTAGCGCCCTTTAGCAAGTAACCATCGGCCCCAGCTTGTATGGCTTTTACAACATATTCTTCAGAATCATGCATGGATAACACCAAGGTCTTTACGGCAATACCTTGTCTAGTAATTTCGCCTACCACCTCAATACCATTCATTTCTGGCATTCGTATATCTACAATTAAAACATGGGGCTTCTGTTTGCCAATCACCTCTAAAGCTTCCTTACCATTCGAGGCTTCATCTATAACAACAATCCCAGATTGATCTTCTAACAGTGCGCGAATGCCATCTCTCACCAAAACGTGATCATCGGCTAAAACAACGTTAATTTTATTCATATGCTCTAAATATAGAATAAAGATAATAAATTAAGTATAAGTACTTAATTTCTTCTGCTAACTTTTTTAAAAAGTCTGTAAGGCATCTGTTTAAAACCTCTAAAAAAGAACACTTTACGCATTTTAAGCCGCTTTATACATTAGAGGATTATCATGAAACTGAAAAACGCAGTTTACGATAGTATATGAAGGAGGTCGCAGCTGTAATAGAGTTTCTAATACTTAGAACGGATTTAATTCAACTAAACAATCGTTGAAATTTAAAACAAAAAATGCTAGTAAATAGTGCCATTGCAGTGCTGTATCTAAAATCTCATTTTCATGAAACACAAAGCCCATAAGGTAATCTAACACGACACCATATGGGCTATTTTAAAGGAAATTAAAAAAAGATTAGGACTTTAAAGCCGTTACCTGAATTTCAATTTTCATTTTCTCATCCAATAGCTTCGCCTCAAACATAGTAGCTGCTGGTTTTACAGTACCTAAGTACTTTTGAAGTGCTGGAAAACACTGTTCAAATTCTGAGGCATCTGCTACAATATAAGTAATACGTACAATGTCGGCTAAGCTTGCATTGGCTTTCTCTAGAGTACTCTTTATATTTAGCAAACACTGCTCTGCTTGTTCTACTACAGCATCGCTTATACTCATGTCGCTGTAATCGTATCCTGTAGTTCCAGATACAAATACCCAATCGCCTTGTACTACAGCTCTAGAATACCCTATTTTATCTTCAAATTCTGAGCCCGAGCTTATCAATTCTCTTTTCATGTTAGTTTATTATGTTTATATGATAATTATTAATGTTGTTTCACTAATAGAAAAACAGTGAATGCATTCGCTGTGCAAAACTAAAAAACCTGCAACACAATTGCAGGTTTTTAAAAATGTATTTGCTTAGATTTTGCATTAAATTATGGTGTGTTATCACCTATTATAGCATTGTAACGTTATATGTATACCTCAAGTAATAGCCTATAGCAAATAAATACTGCTGTTTGCATTTCTACAGGCATAATACGGTGTATAGGAGCTTAAAAACAAAAGCTCAAAAAACAACTATCGGTTTCTATACGAATCTAAATAACGGTTACAGGTACTTAATTCGTTCGTTAAACGGTCTAACTCTTGCTTATATTCTTCTAATTTCACATCTACATTATCAAAGGTTTTTAGCTTTGCCTTTAACTCTTGTATGTCTACATAAGATTGTACGGCATTAACATACATCTCATAATTATAGGTAGAATCCTTCTGCGGAATACTTTTTTGCAACTCTACAATATTAGACGTAAGCAAGCCATTAAAATACTGTGCATTTTGCCCAGGCACATCTAAAGAATCTATAAGCGCCTTAATCTCATTAGCCCTTTTTGAGAATTTTTCCTGATATATTTTTTCTTGATCTACAGCCTCTATTTTAGAGCGTAAAATTTTGTTTTCTTTAGAAGGTAAACTGTTAAAATCGAAAAAAGCAGCTAATAAAATAAGTCCTATAGTGCCTAATAGTAAGCCCGAAAATTTTAAAATACGTACGCTTCTTTCTTTTTTATTTTTAGGTTCCATGTTGTTTTATTAATCTTTTAATATAGAGAAAAGCGTCTAGTCTAATAAAAAACTACGCCTTTGTTTTACATCTTGTTTAACTACGACTTCTTCTTTTACAAAAATATTAGAATCGGATTTCTTACCAATGTAATCGAGGTCGTCTAATTTTTTAAACAATGATACCATTATTTTAGAAAACTTTGCTGCAATGCCTAAAGATAAATTAACATCATGGTGTATATAACGTACCTCTATCATTTCTGCTAAAATAGTTTCAAAATCACCTTGCGTGCTAGCACTCCAACTGGTAATGTAGTTTACCAATTCTTCTTTACCTGTGCCTGTGTAGACGTCTATGCTATTTTTTACAATACGACTTAAGCCTTGTAATTTGGTTATTATTTTAATGGGAGATGCAGTACGGTCTTCCTCTGTAAACTCTGGTAAAATTCGCGAAATATACTGCCATACATTTTGAGACATGCTTAGCACCATATGTGCCAATTCATTGGTTTGCTTTTTCTGGAATATCTTCTGTACTATTTGTAAAGCCAATTTTTCTATCGTTCCATAAAATGCGACCATTTCGGCATATACATATATCAAATCCATATGACTTTGTATGGTGTAACATGGCGGTATATACTCTTCTACAAGAACAGGCAAATTATTTTCATTTTTTAGTTTACCAATTACCAAGTGGTAAGCACCTAAAGCCGCCTCGTTTAAGGTTTCTGCATCAATAACATGCAAAGTATATTTGGGCAATACATGAGGGTGCCTTGGAGGCTCCTCTTCTGTTGCATCTCCAATAGGCTGTTTTTTAAATGGGTTTACTGTTAGCACAATATAAAAATCTTCGGCATCCAGTGTGTCTAAGTCTACAAGTGTTGTTATTGTTTCAAAACGGCCACTAGTATCTAAAGCTGCATTCGTCGCATCGGTAATGTGGATGTAATGTCCCCCAGAACTCACAGCCAAGCAATTATTAAGCTGCGCTTTTAGCGTTTGTTGCCCATCTAAAGACAATACGATATCTTCGGGTTTATGCTTAAAATCGCCCACCGCTAATAAACCGTAACGGTTAGAATTTACGATAACTGCAGCTGTTTTGGCAATTAAATCTATAGTGGCATTATCGGTCTCTTGAAAATGGGATTTGTTAATCTTCATACCATCTACCCAATTCACAAAGTAATGGTTTTTAGAATGTGATTCCATAATTAAAAAAAGCTTTTAGAATAGCCAATAGAAATGTATTCGATACAATTGGTTTTCTTGTTTCGAAGAATTTCTAAAGTCTTTATTTTAATATTTTTACCTTGTATTTTACTACAAAGTTCTACAAAAGTTAACTGTTTGCCTTTGCAATACACAGGTATTTCTAAGTTTCCACAAAGATAAGGGTCGAAATCGCCCGCATTAGCTTCCTCTTCACTTACTTTAATAAGTTTCTCTGCAAAGGCTGTTCTACTAATAATGGTTTTTTCTATGTTTTCTTGTTCTTCTTGATTAGGAACGACACTAGTGCCACCTGGTTGTATCGGCAAGGGGCCTCCTGGAGGTCTTGTTGCCGTTCGCGTTCTTGGAGGTGTTGGCGGTAAATTGGCCAGCGCTGTGTTACGCAACACATTTATTTTCTTTTGGGTACTATACCTTGGGTCGCCATTTACAATAAGGGTCACGGTTTTTAACCCAGGGGTCATATAAGTATAGGTTGGATTTTGATACGTAGAATTCACCGCTGCGGTTTCACCAAAACGCCATTCCCAACTCGTCGCATCTTTGGTAAGATCTCTAGCAGAAAGCTGCTCGCCTACTTTAACCGTGCTAGGAATTTCAAACGCAGCAATACGCGACGAATCTATAACAAATCGCTTTTCTTCAATAACGATGGTTTTTGTATAATCGCAAGAGCCATTCACCGTTAAAGTAACATCGTAATGCCCTGGCGCCTCGTAGGTATGAAACGGATTGGCATCGAATCTAAATTCAGAATCATCACCAAAATCCCATTCTAAACGTTCGGCCTGTTCAGAGAAATCTTTAAACCTTATAATTTCGCCAACACGAAACTGCTTGGCCTCAATGTCGAAGTTCACGACATGGCAAGATTGATGTGTTGCCGCTTTAAAGCCAAAAACAAGTAAAGCGGTTAGCATGACTGCTCCTAGTATAAGTACAATACTTTTATCGATACCTTTATTTATCTGTTGGGGTGTTTCCATATATTTTCTCTAGTTTATTTGTACGCTAAACGGTAATACGTTGGTGGACCGCTCCTCTAAAAGTACTTCTATATTACTTTTAAGCATGTTCCATTCTATCTCGGGTGTTGCTACAGCAGTATTCTTAAAAAGACGCACCTCTAAAGTAGGCAGTTTCCCTTTTTGATAATGCTGGTGTACCACAAACCGTTTGCAGACCTCTACTTTTGTTATTTTATCGCCACACACATCAAAACACAACGCTTTTACATCTTCTCGTGTTACCACACGTTCTTGTGCTAAAATATGGTGTCTGTATTTTAATAATTGTTCTTTACTGCTTAAGGTATTACGTCCTTGAGCCGTAGGTGTTACCAAATAACAGCCTTTATCTTCTATAGCCGCTCCTTTATAAGTTTTCAATGTGGTATTGCTGCGCAATTGGTTGGCATCGTCCCCTAAGGTAGACCAAAATTCTATAAAAATAGATTCTTTCTTGCCATAAGGGTTAATAGACACATAGTGGGTGTTAGACTTCACCAAATTAGACTCTTCAAGTTTATTTTCTATAAGTGCTATAGTTTGGTTGAGCTTCCCCACATTTGTTTCCATGAAATCTCCACCATACACAGAAAATGCGGCACTTTCATTTTTTAACAAATCGATCAAGTGCAGTAAATAATCTTGAGCCTTCCTAGAATCTAACTTGCTCACATTTTCAGTACGTAATGCATAAGCGCCTTTGGTTTGGCCTACATCTTGTTCTCCAAACAGGGTGTAGGTATTTCCAGAGGCATTGGTTATTCTATGTATATCTAAAAACAAATTCGATGTACTAAAAGGTACAATATGAGTAAAATCATTAAGTTGGTACGTTGTGTGTTCGAGCCTTCTATTAAGCACAGGGAAGCTATTAAAACTCACATGCACACTCTTTAGTATGGCAGCACTAATTGTACTGGGAAATACCACCTTTATCCAATTTAAATTGGTGAGTGCTTCTTGATCTGCCTCTGCTAAACCTTCTAAAAAATCGGGGACCGCTGCAGGAGTCTCTAACGCATGCTGGGACTGTATCGACACAAAATGCTGTTTGTAATTAATAGAAGCTTGTTCCTCTACAGCCAGCATTTTTTTAGACACCGCCGAAAGGCGTTTTTTAATATAATTGGCATCATCGGCATGACTATCAAAATACCCAGAACTCACGTTCATTCTTTCACCATTAAAATAAAAATCGGCCTGTTGCAATTGACTGTAAAACAATGCTGCATGCGCCATATCTCCTATTTCGAAAAATAAAGACGTCCCTTTTATAAAAATAGTTTCTTCTGCTTTAGCAATCCCTAAATACATGGTAGAAGAGGCGACATTAAACGCTTTTGTCTTTGCAATGGCGGTAGTTTCTACGCCCTTAGACTCGGTATCAAACTGCAGTAAAGTACTGCTCGTTACGGCAGCCACGATATTTGCTTTAATTAATTTAAAACGACGTACTGGCGACAAAAATACAGTTTTAAAAGTCGTATTTCCATCGGTATCTTTAAGACGTTTTTGAGTGTAAAACTGATGCGTAGGATTAACTTCACTGGTAGGTTCTGTAGGAATTGCATGGGCAATAGCATTACAAGGATAGGCCCCATTGGTCCCCTCTGGCGTCATTAATTCCACCAATTTTTCTGTAATTCTATTCTGGGCGCCATTAATATCGTGCGAGATCTTAGCCAACTCCGAGGCACAAGCACCTATAAGTAAAGACACTACAGGATCGAAAGAGCTTTCAATATCATGAGCGCTTACCCCCCAATGCTCGGCCGCTTTTTTAAGCATTCTATGTTTTATCTCTGTCTTGTTTTCTACCTTCAAATTATTGATATGCTAAGGGTGCTATATAAAATTGTTCTACACAGCGAAACGCTTCATTTGTTTGTTTTACGATACCATCTACACAAATTTCTACACGCTTTTTTACACGATTGGCATTGGCCACGCCCCTATATTCATCTTGGGTTACAGTAACGTTTACAGCAATAGCCGTTAAACGCTTTTCGTGCGTATACAAGGTCTTTTCTAAAGCAGTTCCAATAATATACTTTAGCCTATTGGTACTGGTTAGGTTGTCAAAATCAATATTCCAAATGGTACACCCAAAGGTAGTATCGTAATTATACTCTCCAAAATGCGTGGTGGCAATAAGGTGAATAAATTGCACGATAGACTGCTCTATTGTGCAGACTTCGGGGTCTTCATTAGTTGTGATTTTACCTACCTGTAAAGGTAATTTGTAATAAGATATAGCCATATTTGTGTGAACAAAAGTAAATGAACTTCTGCTTTTTATGAAAAAAAAACGCATTTGTTTACCGATTTTTTCAATCAATTAATAGAATTTTAAGATGTAAAACCCAGAAATTTCTATTTTTGTTAAAAAAATTATACATGAGGTTCATTAAATATTTCTGCATAGCGCTTAGCATCAATTCATTAGCTTGTGGAGGCAGTAGTATTCCTATCTTTAAAGAAGACACGCTTATTAAAGCGTCGCGCCCTAAGGTACTGCCCATTCAAAAAAAATATGCAGCCATCTTAGGCATTCCAGAAAACGAGGCCAAAAGCGTAAAGTTATATCGGTTTATAGACAGCTGGATGGGTACCACATATAAAATGGGCGGCGAAAACAAAGCAGGTATTGACTGCTCGTTCTTTTCGCAGTTTTTATATCATGATGTGTACGATACACTTATTGAACGTACTGCCGAAAAACAATACCTTGCCCCTAACTCTGATAAATTTATTGGTCAAGAATACATTAAAGAAGGGGATTTGTTATTTTTTAACCTTAGCGGTTCACCTTACGAAAAAATTACCCATGTAGGTGTATATATTGGTCACAATAAATTTGTACACTCTACCTCACGAAAAACAAGAGAGGGGCATAATGGTGTACAAATAAGCGATTTTAAAGACCCACATTGGCAAAAATTATTTGTAGCTGCGGCACGAAAAACAAAATAAGTTTTACACCTACTTTTTGAAAACAACAGTACACGACATACAAGCCCAATTAGATGCCTTTTATTTAAATTTAAAGGCCGAAATTTTAGTCGCCGAATTACTAGAGCATTCCGACCTATCTTGGGAAGACCTGTTTGTGCTGCATAAAAGTACCTTTAGCCGAGGCTACCGCAGAGATATTATAGACACTAAGGTGAATGTACATGACAAGTTGGAAATACAAATTTCTAGAAATGGCATTTACGATGCCTTACCAAAAGGTTTGTTTCACCAACCCATTTCTTCTAAAACCAGCTTAACCTTTAGTGAAATTAGGCAACGAAGTAAAACAGAAGAGAAAGAAGCCCGTGCTCTATTTGCCCCTTTAGAAAATGAATTTTTCTACCAGCGTGTCGCTATAGAGCAGCACGAACAGCAGGTAACTCAAGAATTATCAAATACAGACCGATCGTTTTTAATAGACTTTTGGGGGGTTAAAAATTTGGTACACCAACGTTATCTTATGGCTTTGATAAAATTATTACCTTCGGCCAATAAAATTTCTAAAAATAAAGACCTGTTAGCCCATGCACTGTCTGAAATTTTAGGAGATCACGTTTATATTGAAAAAACATACCAGCCCTTTACCGAACAAACCTCGCAAAGCAATACTGCCATGGTATTAGGAACTAATGCGGTATTAGAAACCAATACAACAGATACTCTGTATCCTCATTACAATATTAATATAGACCTTGAACATATAAAGGACAAACCCTTGTACGAACCCCAAGGCCAAGCCCGACAACTCATCGAAGTGTTTTGTGCCTATTTTGTGCCTTTAGAAATAGATTGGACTATTATTTTACAGCATACAGCCGCTGCGCCCCAAACAACATTAAACACAGAGCATGCCGTATTAGGCCTCTCTACAACCTTATAATTATACATAATTATGTTAACACTTATCGCCCCAGGATTTTTAAAATTAGGACTCATCATGCTTATTGTAGGAGGTCTCGTTATGGGGCTTGTATCCAAGCTGCGTAAACTCTTTACTAAAAATAAAAAGAAATTTTTCGTATACACCCTAATTATCCTTGTGCTTTTTGGGCTTACAGCACTCTTAGCCAACGACAACGTTCTAAACAATTCCCCTTTAGGTAACTTTATTGCCTTTCAGATACTCTTTTTAGGCATTGGTAGCCTGCATGTTTGGGTGTTACGTAATTTTTTCCCAGACCTTAATACTAAACTTAGCGATTTTTGGCCCGAACTTATCTATACTTTAGTTACTGCTTTATTTGGGCTTATAGGTTTTATGTGCGTGGTACAACTTTTTAAAATTGAATATACTTACATATTCTTAGCCGCTGGCCTTTGCTTTTTAATTCCGTTTTTTGCTACCAAACTCTATGAATTTGCCCTAGCCGTTCCTGTTCCTGTTTATAAAACTTGGGAGTACCCTCTAAATTCTAGCATAAAAGACCCTAAAGACGATGAGTTTAAAAAATTAAAAGTCATTTCGTTTGAATTTAACAAGGCTATAGACAGCGAAGAAATTAGCAACTTTAGACTTAAAGCGCCAGAAGACATGGAGTTTGGAAGACTTTTCTACTTCTTTATTAACGATTACAACGAAAGGCATCCCGAAAACATCATTAATATTACCGATGAAAACAACACTCCTTACAAGTGGTCCTTTTTCTCTAAACCCAACTGGTTAGGTGGCCGAAAACATTTTGATTTTGAACAAACCGTATATGCCAATGGTATTAAAGAAGACGATGTTATTCTTTGCCAAAGAGTGGTTTAACTTAGAAAATCTATTACGGCTTCCTGCTCTTGCAAATACTAGCGCTATGTTTTTTAATTTAACTGTAGTGATATTACGCAGAAATTAAAAAGCATTAGTGTTTATGGCATTTAAAACCCTCCTAACGATGTTTCAACGAATCTGGATTTAATAAACCCGAACTTCTTTGCTAATGCGTTACACCAATTTAACATGGTGCAAAACGGTTTTCAAAGGTTTTACTTTTATACAAACAACTCTAAGCAAACAACTTACAGTAATTTAAAAACACGATGTAGCCCCATAGCACAAATCCCAATACCACTTGGCAATTTTTTTTCGATAAAATACACTTCAACGCAAAATTCTTGTAAACTATTGACTGACAGAACAAAACTTAAACACTTGTGCGTTAAAAAAGAACAGTTGGTCGTAATTTCACATAATTTAACATTTAAGCAAGAGGATTATTCCAAAATAATACTACTTTAGCCACGTGCAAGTCACATTTATTATTATTATCATTATTATTTTTATTAACATTTTAAATTAAATTTTATGTCTTTTAA
>CAZLTR010000032.1:0-23861 GCA_964562415.1 uncultured Hyunsoonleella sp.
TTTTTTCGAAGATGTTATTTTCTTGCCAGTAATTTAGAATTTCTTCTGCAACTTTCGGCAAGTCAAGTCCTTTATATTCAGCAAATTTAGCGCTCATTTATCCCTAATTCTTATAAGGTTGCGAATTTAGCGAATTATACTTAAAAGATAAATAGTATAAATAAATTTATAGCCGCACTATAAGTACTTTTTTACTTTAACCTATAAAAACTAAAGTCGATTTTACAACAAGACTAGCGTTTTATTATTTTTTTTATTAAAACCATAAGCGTTGTTGTTATAAAATAACCAATGTTAGGAGCTTTACGACACTTAGGTACATCTATGTTTCACCCTGTTACAATTCGATAAAGCTAGCTGTTTTCTAATTATAAATCTGCTTGCAGTATCATAAAATTTAAGCGTACTTACCACATCTAAACTACTAAAAAAAGCCATTGGTAATCAACAGCTTTTTTTTAGTAATTTAGAATTTGATATTATATTTAATTTTTTATAATTTTTTTGGTTATTAATTGATGTGTCTGTTTCGTTTTAAGACAAGCAATATAAGCGCCACCAGACATGTTTGGCAACGACACGCCACGGCTTAATGTTTCACGAGATAAGGCGTTCATTTCCACAACCTTTTGTCCGTTTAAATTATAGATGGCAAATTTTGAAATGTCTTCGCTAAGCTTTTTAGCATATAATACATTTTCTTTTTTATTATAGTATATGTAATTAGATGCAACTTCTGCTTCTTCTAAACTCAACGTTGCTGCTTCCGACTGGAACACCAATTCTAAACGTTCATTAAAAACGCCTTGCTCACTTGTAAACCTATAGGATTGCCCTTGTCTTAAATCAAAATAAGCACCTGTTAAGTTATCCCTCAAATAAATCTCTTGGTCTTCTGGCAAATTTTCTAATGCTGTCATTTTTATTTCAAATGTATGGTCGCCAGAAGCATTTAAATGTAAAGGCACTACTTTTTCTGCTGTAATAGCACCATATGCTTGGATATTATAATGCTTTCCTTCTAAAAGCAAGTTAAGATCGCTTTGACTAGACGTTTCTATTTCGGCTTCATAACCATAATCGTATGCATCGGTTGTTAAAGCACTAAAGCCCAATAGCAGTTCACGTCTTACTTCTGGCCCTGTAATGCCATTAAATTCTAAACGTATTTTTTCTATAACTGAATTATCTTGACGTTCTGTACTAACTGTACTTTTTAAAGCTTTAGCATCTGATTTTAGTTGAGATTCTCCTTTTAGAAACAACGAATTTTCTTCAGAGCTTACTTCAGATGGGGTTTCCTTTATAAACACGCGCTGACTGTTATTAAATTCTATAACCCCATCTGCAATTACTTCAACAATAAAACCTTGTGCTACGGCTATATATGGTGTTGGTATTTTAGAGCCTTCATTACCATTTGTAGTTCCTCCATCGATTCCTACAAATTGAGACGCTCTAACACCTCCTGTTTTGTTAACTTGTGCATAGCCCCCGTTGTATTCATTTAAGATATGCGAATCGCCTCCCCATTGTTGCCATAAATTAATAGTCCCAGATATCACTCCTGCATTATCGTCTATAAATTTACCAACATCTAAAGCAGAAGCATAAGGGTTTCCTATCAATAAATTTGTACGCGATCTAGTAGGATCCGATCCATTACCACCTCTATCCTCTACATCTATTTTTATAGTACCATTATTGGGTTTTCCTTCAAAAATAAAATTGGCATCGCCTCCTGTACCTTTTTGCGTGTACCCTACGCCTGGACTTAAATCTTTAGTTGTTGAAATTTGCGCCCAATCGTAATAGGTTACACCATTTATAAGGGTAAACAGCCAATAAGAGCTTACGGTACCATTGGCCGTATAACCAGGAGTAAAAACGATAGGATCTCCAGAATCATCTTTTAACATATTTAATCTAAATGTTGTATTGGCATTGTTATCTGATAAATTGGTCGCTCCTAATTCTCCAACTGGAGAACACCAGTAATTATACCAAAACGGACTTGTAGCCCCTTCTTGTCGCCTTAAGATCTTACCTGCAACCCCTGTTACCAAATCACTCCCTTTAGTTTGTATGAGTTGAGAATCTCCTAATAAATCTAAAGTTCCTTTCAACTCTAAATACGATGTATTGGTCACAGCATGATCTCCCTGAACCGTTAAGCTGGCACCAGCATCTATAATTAACCCAGATGCTTGTGTGTTATGATTTGCAGTAACTTCTGAAGCTATTCTTACAATACTCCAACTCTTATTAGTTGCAGCATCTTCAATATCCCAAACAGCGCCATTAGCCCAAACAGACTCTGAAGTCCATGCACCAGAATCGTTAGCTAAGAAAGGCATAGGCGCTGTTTGATCTTGTACTGTATTGATATAATTAAGATAAAGCGTTTTATTATAACTAGAGAAATCTAACGTTGTTCCAGAAATAATGTTTGTCATTGGGTAATAAGCAATAAGGTTAGACCATGACACTGTAGCACCTGTAGTCTTATCTGTAATTGCCTTTGGCACTACAACACCTTGCACGACATTAGTATTCGCATCAATTTCTTGAAATACCATATTTTGAATTTGACTAGATGTTAGCGCAATATCAAACACCCTAACCTCATCTATATCTCCCTTAAAATAAAGATGGTCTGTCACTTCTTTTGTAGACAAACGCCCAACTTCGAAATTTCCATTGCGCGATTCGGTACTTTCAATCACTGCTCCAACATCACTTGTCGTTTCTGTTCCTACCAAAGCCCCGTCTACATATAAAGCAACTGTACCTGTAATACTAGAATAGGTTCCAGAAATATGGTGCCATTCGTCATATTTTATTGCTGAACAACCACAACCTACCGTTAGTACACCATAAGCCGTTCGTACTGTAAACATAGGTTTTACACCATCTTTCAACCAGAGTTTACACCCTGTATCTTCTCCCGCAATAACCATATTGGTTGTATTACCCACATCGGTTTTTACCCAAGCCATGATACTTACATTGGCTAAACCATCAATAAAAGCATCTGTAGACAGATAATCATCTACGCCATCAAAATCGATAGAAGCAATGGCAGGAGGATTGCCATCGAATAAATCTCTATAATCTAAATCGCCTCCCATTGCAGCATCCCCATCTACATCACCAAAAACGGCTACAAGTTCTGTAAGGTCTCCATTGGTAACTTCATCATTAACATCTAAAACTCCTGTGACTGCATCTAAATTATCATCAAGACCATCGGTATCGTTATCGGCATTCGCAAGTGTGTTGGCTTGTCCATTTTCTTCTATATCTGGCGTACCATCATTATCGGTATCACGATCAAACATATCTACGAGATTATCTCTATCGGTATCTACAGGTACTATACCCGCGCCATAGCTTGTATCTATGCCTGTGGCAGGATCTATGGTTCCCGAAGGCGCCCTATAAGCTGCTGTAGATTGTGCTTCTACATTATCTGGAATACCATCATCATCACTATCAATATCTAAAGTATTTAATAACCCATCGTTGTCGCTATCGCAAGACGACTGCGCACCAAACTTCGTTAATCGCAATCCTGTTGAAGCCGCAGACCCTGTGGTCCCAAAAATTAAATCTACGTGCGAGAAAATATCAAAATCTAAGTACAAGAAATTTGTAGTATCATCATTTCCCGAAGCCCCTTCATCTGTCCAGTTAGTGGCCGTTCCAGAAAGGGTTGGGTCTAACCTGTAAAGCGTATAGCCTGCTGGATTTGGAGTATTTATAAAACCTCCAACTTCCAATACCGTTGTTGGTGCTAAATATGACCTTACATTACTGGTTACAGTAGTTGCATTAAACCCATTAATTTCTGTAAAATCAGACGCGCTGTTAGAATCGTTATCTCTAAGTTGTAAAATAAGATCGTATAATACTGTGGGCACGCCTTCGGGGTGGCTTGGTGTTGCAGATCCAGAATCTACTAAATCTAATGCATAAGTCACATAACTATCGCTAATGGGTGTGGTTCCAGACATATTGAGTTCTGCATTACAAGACACGGTAAAACTTCCATTTATAGCAGTTACAGTTAAAACAATATCGTAATATCTATTTTGAAAAAATAACGCATTTTGATACAGTACCTTTTCACCAACTTTAACATCATTTAAGGTGGTTGCCGTTAATAGAGACGGGGAATTAAACTGTATTGCTGCAGAACACTCATAAGTATCTATAATTCCGTCATTATCATCATCTTGATCGCAAACATCACTTATACCATCACCATCGGTATCCAAATTGCCAGAAGCCAAAGCATCACAAGGATTCGTAACCGTTAGTGTAGCACCATGAACTTCTCGTAAACACACATTGTTTTCATGCGTAACTTCTACATAATAACTATTACCATCTAACCCTGTAACATCCCTAATGGTTAATGAACTTCCTGTGACATTACTGTAAATGCTTGAATTGGATAAGGCGACACCACCAGCATCTGGGTCTCCTAAGTACCATTGGTATTCTATTTCGAAAAACGAAAATGTAGATTGTCCAAAGCTAAAATCTGGCGCTCCAGACGCGGTAAAATTTGTAGTGTTTCGCGAAAAAACATTTATGCTAAAAGAGGCCGAATCGCCTTCGTTAGCACTTTGGTCTTGCGGTACGTTATTTACAGTCATATTTGTGGCTACAACTTCATTACCTGTCACACCATTATAACCTCCAGAACCTCCAGTAACAGTTCCCGTTGTAGTAAATCCTGTACCATCTAAAACACCGTCGTTATTAGCGTCTACCCCTCCAGATTCTACAACGTCATAACACATATCGTTGTCACTATCACTATCTAGATGATCTGGTGTCCCATCTCCATCTGTATCTAAGGTTTGGCAGGCATCAAAAAAGAAAAACACATCATCAAAAATAGCTCTTGAAGCTGCACTATCATCAACCTGATTGTAAACATAAAATCTAAATTCGTAAGTTGTATTAGACGCTAAAAAGATATTTGAAACATCCATATGGTCAAAACTACTGTATGAAGGGTCATTGGGCGTACGAAAAACATCTTCAGATAATGTTGTCCATGTGCTAGACGTACTTTCCTTATACCATAGGGTCATATAAAAAGAATCGCCTTCATTATTTTCCATAAACCAACCTGTAGTGACATTCTTTAAATTAAAAGTATGCGCTTCTGCTCCTGTTGTAAACGCCACCTGTATGTAGTCCCCATTAAGCTCTGCTTCTGCTAAAGTTGCCGATGGCATATGGGTTATTTCTACAAAAGAAGACGTTACATTATACGTAATACCACTTATAATCATGCTTTCGGTAGCACTTACCGCCCAGTCTGTAATTGTGGGATCACTGGTTTCATCCATTTCCAACGTACCGACAGGTGTATTTAACGTCCATCGAAAACTAGCATCGGTGAGACTCGCAGCAGATTCGTTACAGTCTGTGATACCATCGTTATCATCGTCTGTATCTATAAGATCTGGAATACTATCACCGTCTGCATTTTGAGCATAAGAGAGATTCACTAGAAAAAATAATAAAACTAGAAGTGTAATAAGTTGTTTCATATCAGATTGATTTGGTAAGCACCTATATCAATACTGAATAGCCAATGGAAGCACCTATTTAGATACAGCTGAGGGGCTTAGATGTATATCTAAAATAGATTTCGAGGCCAAATATAACTATCAGAATGGTTTTATTGTACTAACATTATTTTTTTTGATAAAGCATCAATAATCTAAGATAAAACACATACAACGCTGTGTTAAAATAAGATTTTACCTATAATTAAAGCATCAGCAGCCTATGGCATTACGCCAAATACGGGTTTAATTATTTTCTTGTCTATTTAAGCTTTTGTTCAGTAAATGCCCGATAGTACAATGACTTTTTTTAATATGTTAAAGTTGAAATATTAACATAATTTCAGCATTGTGCAGGACAGCTCAGAGTAGTCAAAAACATAATTTTGGAAAGACAAAACAACTAATTATATGTTTATTTTATTACACAAAAACTTATCTAAACTGATTTAAAGGGATAATATCCTCTAAGTTTTATTACGCTTAACACGTTAAGTAATCTTAATGCTCTAAGCAAGTTTTTTTGGAACGAAAAACATTAAACAAACCACTAATTTTTAAATTATGAAGACAATTAAATCAATTTTTTTGGCACTAACTATTGCCTTATTTTCATCTTGCGAAAGCGACCAATTAGAAGATAATAACACTGATCGTTTAGAAGTTGAAGCAAGCTCTCTAACAGAGAAAGGAGGCTGCAACACTGAAGTATTACGCAATGATATAAAGTACCGCCTTGTCGTTAGAAACCTTAGAGGTCAAGAAGAAACCTATAACATTCCTAGAAACGCTATAGATCGCGATACAAGAGGTATTGCTATAGAATTTAGATTGAGAGATGTTTTTAGCAATCGATTTTTATCTGCTGGCGTAGATAGAATTACGCTACGATCTAGAGGCGATTTCCAATTCCCAACATCATTCAATTCTCAGCCAGGTGCAAGGGTTAATGGCAGATTGATGTTATTCGCACAGGTAGACACTAATGTTGGCGCCAATAGAAGACTTGAAGCGGTTACTCGTGTACCTGCTAGGTTTGCTGAAAGAAGCCTTTCTGTGCTTTATCAAATTGGTTGTCGCAACTAATAATGACAAATTGCTACTATTAGCATCGTAAATAACACATAAATTGAAAGGCAGGACCATTTAAGTTTCCTGCCTTTTTTTATGATTTGGTTGTATTGATTGCTTTTGATATTCTAAATAATTAGATCTACTAAATCTTCTATCTTAGAGATTAGCTTTATTTTTATAGCGCTATTTTTAAGGCTTATTTTATTATATTTTGACACAAATATTGTTGAAAATCCTAATTTTTCTGCTTCTAAAATACGCTGCTCTACACGTTGTACAGGGCGTACTTCTCCAGATAACCCCACCTCTGCAGCAAAACAAAAGCTATGTGCTAAAGGCGCATCTTCGTTAGACGATAAAATTGCGGCAACCACTGCCAAATCTATTGCAGGATCGTCTACAGTAATACCTCCCGTTATATTTAAAAACACATCTTTAGCGCCCAGCCTAAATCCTGCTCTTTTCTCTAGGACTGCTAAAAGCATGTTTAAACGTTTGGCATTAAAACCTGTGGCACTACGCTGTGGCGTACCGTAAACAGCAGTACTTACTAAGGCTTGCACCTCAATCATAAGAGGACGAGCACCTTCTAATGTGGCTGCTATAACATTACCAGAGAGCTCTTCATCTTTTTTAGAGATAAGTACTTCAGACGGGTTGGAGACTTCTCGTAAACCAGAGCCTTGCATTTCGTAGATTCCCAATTCATTGGTAGAGCCAAATCTATTTTTATGCGCACGCAAAATTCGAAACACATGATTTCTATCACCTTCAAATTGCAATACTGTATCGACCATATGCTCTAAAATTTTTGGCCCTGCAATATGACCATCTTTAGTGATATGCCCAATAAGGATAACTGGTGTTGCTGTTTCTTTAGCAAATTTTATAAGTTCTGTAGTACACTCCTTAATTTGAGCAATACTCCCCGAAGACGATTCTATATAATCGCTATGTAAAGTTTGAATTGAATCTACAATAACCACATCGGGTTGCAATGCTTCTATTTGTTTAAAAATGCGTTGTGTTTTCGTTTCTGTAAGGATATAACAGTTGTTTGCATTAGGGTTAAGACGCTCTGCCCGCATTTTAATTTGCTTCTGGCTTTCTTCTCCAGAAACATATAAGGTCTTATAAGGGAGCTTAAGCGAAATTTGCAGCAATAATGTACTTTTACCAATACCTGGTTCCCCGCCTAATAGTGTTAACGATCCTGGCACAATACCTCCACCTAAAACACGATTAAACTCTGCATCTAAGCTATCGTATCTCGCTTCTTCAAAAACATCAATATCTTTTATTTTTAAAGGCTTTGCTGTACGTTTAGATTGATTTACAGGCGTTTTCCAATCGTTCTTCTCTGGTTTTTGTAATACTTCTTCAACAATAGTATTCCACTCTTTACAAGCATTACATTGCCCTTGCCATTTTGCGTATTGCGTTCCGCAATTTTGGCAAAAAAATGTTGTTTTTAGTTTTGCCATTAATGAAACCCGAAATCTTCTTTTAAAGCCTCTGCCAAATCTAACATTTCATCCTTAGTTACGCCTGCAATTTCATCTAGTAAATACCCATTTTGATAGGTGCGTAACGCTTTTTTAGGCTCTCCATTTTCTTCGTAAAAACGCCCTAAATAATAATTGCCCAATAACGTCTTTGGGTAATGTTCTCGTGCCAATTTACCTAATTGCTCATAAAATTCGAACATCTCTTTTTTCTTGATAGCGGCTTCAATTGCTTTAAAATCATTGATTAGTATTTGCTTTTTAATGCCAAATAAATTTTCAATCGTTTGGTATTTTTCTTCCAAATACAATACAGGCGAAATTTCTAATTCTAATATCACCTCTTTGTATTCTTTTTTACTTATAGGTTGAAATACTTTAAAAATATTCTGTAAGGCATTGGGAATAGCGTGCGCTGGAGCAGAATAGTGGGACGCATTTTTAAAACTATCAAAACTATAGGATAAATTTTCATTCTCTATAGCAGAAATATCATCATGTAACGATTGGGTCATGCCTTTAATCGTTTTAGAATCGGATTCGGACTGTGCTAGGTAGTAAAATAATTTGGTTTGATTCCGTTTTAAATTTTCTGGAATATACTCTAACATATTAGGTGCCAATTCTGGACTCACCACAACATAGGCTTGAAATAAAGGATTTGCTTTTAAAAGGTAATAATTTATAAAGTTGGCTGTCTCACCATGTCCCACAGCGACTCTAAAATTAACTGTTCTAAACGTTTTCTCTATATAAGGTAATAATTCTAAACCTATAAATTCGAAAAAATTAGATCCTGTGTCTATTGGCAATGAACTTTGCTCTGAATACAAACAATCGTCATAGCGCTTATTAAGTTGATTTATACCAACCACAATGGCCTCGGGCATATCTTCCCAATAAGAGTAATAATCTACATTACCAGCTACAGCTTCAAATAGATAATCACCATCTAAAACTACAAAAACAGGATACTTTTTATCTAAATTCTCTCCATAGCCTCTTGGCAATTGAATTTTAATTTCACGCTTTTCTCCTAATTTCTCAGACTGAAACGTTTCGTATTTCACTTGAGCATTAATGCCATGAAGTAAGATAAACAAAAAAAGAAGCGAAGTAATGGTCTTTTTCATTGTATATGGTTTGTAGATTGATATTTGCAAGGTAATAAATTAACTTAGAGATAAAAAAGTAATCTCTATAGCTTTTTAGACCTATGCATCTTATTAAAAATAGGTAAATACACTAAAGACAGCCCTCCAAAAATAATAACTAAAATGGTTTGAGACCCCCACATAATCCAACCAAAAGCCCGACTTGGGTCTTCTGGCAAATTAAACAATGTAAACGCTAAAACAATAGCTTCTGGATAAGAACCGATACCGCCATTGGTTGCTGCTATACTAAAACTAGCAGCAATAAAACCAATTAAAATAGCTGCAAATGGCATATCACTGGTTTCTGTTAACGTAAAAGAAGTTACATAGAACATTAACACATACATCGTCCAAATAAAAAGTGTATGCCCTATAAACGCCCATTTCTTTTTCATTTTAAAAATACTTAGAGCACCTTCTAACAAACCATTTACAAAGTCTTTTATTTTTAACGCTATTTTAGAATTACTGCGCTTAATAAATCTTAAAAAAAAGCCCACCAATACCAACAAGCCAACCAGGCCTACTAATATCTTTAAGGGGTTAAACCTTTCTATTAAAAAACTATAAATAAAATCAAATTGAAGCACTAATGTTACCAAAATAATTCCCAACATTACCAATAAATCTGCAATACGTTCTGCAACTATGGTTCCTATACCTTTTTCGAAAGGAACCCCTTCATAGTTCGTCAAAATCGATGCTCTTGCAACCTCTCCTGCTCTAGGTATGGTATAGTTAATTAAGTACGTTGCAAATACCGCCATTATGCTGTTACCTAATTTTATATGATACCCCATGGGTTCTAATTGAAAACGCCACCTGTAAGCTCTAGACAAGTGACTCAACAGCCCTAAAATAACACCTAAAATTATAAACGTGTAATTCGCTTTTTTAAAATACGTTACAAGCTCGGCTATAGAAATTTGGGATAACGAATACCATACCAAAACCACACCAAAAAGTAAAGGCAAAACAATTTTAATGGCTTTTATTAGTTTCGAACTCAAAAGACTAATTTAATAAGTTGGTAGCTTCATCGGGAAAAACTAAGGCAGGCTTAAAGACTTTAGCCTCTTCGATCTCCATAGTAGCATAAGTGATAAGGATTAAAGTATCGCCAACGGCAACCTTACGTGCTGCTGCACCATTAAGTGTTATTTCTCCACTTTTCCTTGGACCAGGGATACAATAGGTTTCTAAACGTTCTCCATTATCATTATTGACAATTTGAACTTTCTCACCTTGGATGATATTAGCAGCTTCCATTAAATCTTCATCAATAGTAATACTACCAATATAATTGAGCTCTGCTCCTGTACATTTCACCCTGTGAATCTTAGATTTTACGACTTGAATTTGCATGGGGCAAAGATAATTAATTTAATGCGATATTATCAATCAATCTAATATCGCCTGCATATACAGCTATAAATGCTCTATATTGCTTTTGTTTTACTTTATGTTCTACAGGTTTTAGCGTAGCTGTATCTGCAATTAAGAAATACTCCAATTTCAATAGTGCATTAGCTTTAAACTGTGCTTCCACCCATTCTTTAACTGTATTAGCACTTTCCGTGCCAAATTTAATTTTAGCTATCTTTAAAGTTTCATAAATAAAAGGCGCTTCGGCTTTGTGTGCTTTAGTTAATCTCGTATTCCTAGAACTCATCGCTAAACCATTAGCTTCTCTATGGATCTCACATCCTATGACAGCAACTGGGATTTGATACTTTTCTGCTAGTTTTTTTACAATTTGTAATTGCTGAAAATCTTTTTCTCCAAAATAAGCGCGATCTGGGGCTACGATCTCAAAAAGACGTTTTACTATGGTGCCCACACCATCAAAATGCCCGTCGCGAAATTTCCCTTCCATTTCAAACTCTAAACCATCAAAATCAAAAGCCTGCGAAACGGTGTTACCGCCATACACATCGTCTACCGTAGGTGCATACACAATTATCGCATCTTTACTCACGGTTTCTAGTAAAGCAATGTCTTTTTGAAGTGTTCTTGGGTATTTTTCTAAATCCTCTTGATTATCAAACTGTGTAGGGTTTACAAAAATACTTACAACAACACTGTTGTTTTCTTCTAACGCCTTTTTCACTAATTGCAAATGTCCTTCATGTAGTGCCCCCATAGTTGGCACAAGACCAATACTTTGCTTTTGAGATTTCAAAGCATCTATTGCATGAACTATTCTATCTTTTTCTTTGTAAACTTCCAAATTTTATAAAAAATTTAACGGGTGCAAACTTAAGATTTTACAAGGACTTTGCATAAAATTTTGTACTTTTGCGTGTTTTTATTTTTGAATCTTCAAAAGCAAACCATATATGAAAGATAAGAGGATATTATATGTATCATCTGAAGTCGTGCCTTATTTACCCGAAACTGAAATTTCGTCAATGTCGTTCGAGGCACCTAGAATGGTTAATCAACAAGGTGGTCAAATTAGAATTTTCATGCCACGCTATGGAAATATTAATGAAAGAAGACACCAATTACATGAAGTCATAAGACTCTCTGGTATAAATTTAGTTATTAATGACTTAGATATGCCATTAATTATAAAAGTAGCTTCTATACCCAAAGAGCGTATACAAGTTTACTTTATTGATAATGATGAGTATTTTAAAAGAAAAGCGACCCTAACAGACGAAAATGGTGAATTGTTCAAAGATAATGACGAACGTGCTATTTTCTTTGCTAAAGGCGTTATAGAAACTGTTAAAAAATTAAATTGGACTCCAGATATTATTCATGTTCATGGTTGGTTAGCATCACTATTACCGCTTTACTTAAGAGAATATTATAAAGACGAACCTTTGTTTAATGATAGTAAAATAGTGACTTCTGTATACAATCAAAGCTTCGATGATACGTTAAACAAAGACATGGTCAATAAAATCAAATTTGATAATATTGATGAAGCGGCCATCAAACCTCTGGAAGAGCCATCGTATAACAACCTAATGAAAGTTGCTATAGACTATTCAGATGCCCTTATTGTAGGATCTGAGGCTTTGCCAGAACATTTAGAAACGTACATTAAAGATTCTGAAAAACCTGTTTTAGAACACAAAAGCAAAGATGAATTTGGTGAAGCATATACTCAGTTTTTCAATACTGAAGTTTTAGTGTAGACCTTAATAGTCATTAGTTATCAACTTTTATGAAGTCATTTAAAGTCATTAAACACGCCTTTTATCTAGCCTGTGTAGCATTAGCATTTACTACTGTGAGCTGTGATGAAGAATTTACCGCCATTGAAAGCGATGTTCTTGGAGAAGATAATTTTAACTTCGACACGCCGAGAGATATTGTAGATATTGTAGCCTATAATTCGAATTTAGAAGCACAACAAATTAACAATTTACCATCTTATTTATTAGGCTACTTTAACGATCCTATTTATGGTTCAACCTCGGCTAGTGTTATAGCGCAAGTTATACCACAAGCACTCAATCCAGATTTTGGAACAAATCCTGTGGTTACTTCTGTAATTCTAACAATACCTTACTTTAGCACACGTACTGGAGGTACCGAAAACGCCCCAGAATACAGAATAGACTCTTTATTTGTAGCCGAAAACAATGTGGCCAATCTTGCACCTATAAGGCTCTCCGTTTTTGAAAATAGATTTTTTCTAAGAGATTTCGATCCTAATAATAGTTCTAGCACATTGAATTATTTTTCTAATGCGAAGCAAACTAGCACTGATAATTTTGCTACGATAGAAACGCAAGACATTAACTTCGATGCTAATATTGGACATACTTTTATCCAAGATCAAGAATTTTTCATATCTGATGTTCCTAGAACGATTACCTCTAGAGATAGCAATAGCAATTTCCCTAGGCCAGCTTTCCAAACAGATTTAGCTGCTAACGATGCTAATAAAATGTTTTGGCAAGATAAAATTTTCAATACTGCAAATGCTGATGCTTTTTCCAATTTAGGTAATTTCGAAAATTTCTTTAGAGGCATTTATATAAAAACAGAATCCTTAAATAACACGGGAAGCATGGTGCTTTTAAACTTTGCAGATTTAGGCGCCAACATCACTATTAACTATACGAACGATGACTCCGAAGATAACGAATCTTTTAGGTTGTCTTTTAGTGGAAATAGACTAAACACCTTTATCAACAACTTTAATGATACTGTTTTTGCAACGAACCCTAATACTACAGCTGGTGATGCAAAAATATTTCTTAAAGGTACAGAAGGCAGTATGGGCGTTATAGAACTTTTTGATGACACTACAGCTATAGACTGTGACTGCGGCACCAATAGTAAAGGTGACCCCATAATTGTTAAAGCTACAGCCTTAGAATGCTTTAAAAAAACATACCGAAAAATAGATGATAACGGTAATTTTCTAACCCCTGTTAATGGTAGGTATGAACTGAAACGTTTAATAAATGAGGCACAACTTTTGGTATTTGAAGATAATGAAACGGTTACAGATCCTTTAGATGCTAATGGAGAAGCTTATCACACATACGACAGGCTCTATCTCTATAATTTAGATAATAACGGACCTCTTATAGATTACATCTCCGATCCATTTAATGGCGACAACCTTCCATTGGTTTCGCGTAGAACGTTTAGTTCTAGTGCAAGAATTACAGAGACTGTAAATGGTGAAGACATTTCTAGATTTAGATTAAGACTAACAGATCACCTCACTAGCATTTTAGTTGAAGACGCTGCGAGTCCTAAATTAGGCTTAGTACTTACAAATAATATTAATATTAGTAACACGACACCTTTGTTAAATGCGAACTCAGAAGATAGTGTTACAGCAGTACCTGCCAATACAATTATTACCCCTAGAGGTACCGTTTTAATTGGAAACAACACGAACGAAACTGCTAAGAGAATGCGTCTGGAAATTTTTTCTACAGTACCAAAATCATAGCAGCTAAAAAGAACCTACTCATGCTAAAATGAGTTTTATCGTATAAATTAGCGCATTCGTATAATAATTGTTAATGCTTCACAATTATTTTTCATATTTGCGTACATAACAAAAATCAAGAAACTATGTGTGGAATTGTTGGATATATTGGACCCAGAGATGCTTATCCAATAGTAATCGAAGGCCTTAAAAGACTAGAATATAGAGGTTATGACAGTGCAGGTATAGCACTTTTCGATGGTAAAGATTTAAAAGTTGCTAAAACTAAAGGAAAAGTCTCTGAACTTGAAAAATGTGTTGATACTGAAATTACTAAAACTGGGAATTTAGGTATAGGCCATACACGTTGGGCAACACATGGTGTACCAAACGATGTGAACTCGCATCCTCATCTATCAAATTCTGGAGATTTAGTAATTATCCATAATGGTATTATTGAAAATTATGAGTCTCTAAAAAAAGAGTTAATAAACAGAGGGTATACCTTCAAATCTGATACAGATACAGAAGTTTTAATTAACCTTATAGAAGAGGTTAAGAAAAAAGAAAAGGTAAAACTTGGAAAAGCAGTACAGATTGCATTAAACCAAGTTGTAGGGGCTTATGCTATTGCTGTTTTCGATAAAAATAAACCAGAAGAAGTTGTTGTGGCCCGTTTAGGAAGTCCATTAGCCGTAGGGATTGGTGAAGACGAATTTTTTATTGCGAGTGATGCCTCTCCATTTATAGAGTATACTAAAAATGCAATATACTTGGAAGATGAAGAAATGGCTATTATCAGATTCCATAAAAAAATAAAAGTTCGGAAGATTAAAAACGATGCTGAAGTGCCTGCAAATATTCAGGAGTTGCAATTAAACTTAGAACAGATTGAAAAAGGAGGCTACGAGCATTTTATGCTTAAAGAAATACACGAGCAGCCTAAAGCTATTGTAGATACTTATAGAGGACGTTTATTGAGAGATGAGGCCATTATTAAAATGGCAGGTATTGAGGATAACATGAAGAAATTCTTAAATGCCAATCGTATCATTGTAGTCGCTTGTGGAACCTCATGGCATGCTGGGCTTGTCGCAGAATATATCTTTGAAGATCTTGCAAGAATCCCTGTTGAAGTTGAGTACGCATCAGAGTTTAGATATAGAAACCCTGTCATTACCGAAAACGATGTGCTTATAGCAATTTCACAATCTGGTGAAACTGCCGATACTCTTGCCGCTATAAAGATGGCAAAATCCAAAGGTGCTTTTGTATTTGGCGTATGTAATGTTGTAGGATCTTCTATTGCTAGAGAATCGGACGCTGGTGCTTATACGCATGCTGGGCCTGAAATTGGTGTGGCATCTACAAAAGCTTTTACTACCCAAATTACGGTTTTATCCTTAATTGCCCTTCGTTTAGCTAGAGCTAAAGGCACTATATCTAGTTCAGACTTTCGCCGCTATTTATTAGAAATGGAAATGATTCCTGCTAAAGTTGAAAAAGCTTTAGAATCGGATGCACATATTAGAGTGGTATCCGATATCTACAAAGATGCTTCTAATTTCTTATATCTAGGAAGGGGCTATAACTTTCCTGTAGCGTTAGAAGGCGCCTTGAAACTCAAAGAGATTTCTTATATACATGCAGAAGGCTATCCTGCTGCTGAAATGAAACACGGCCCAATAGCACTTATTGATGAAAACATGCCTATTGTTGTGATCGCCACACGAGCTGAACACTATGATAAGGTTGTAAGTAACATTCAAGAAATAAAATCCAGAAAAGGTAAAATAATTGGTGTTATCACAGAAGGAGATACCATTGTGAGAGAACTTGCAGACCATGTTATAGAAGTTCCAGACACTATTGAGGCACTGTCACCATTACTTACTACTATACCGCTACAGCTTTTATCATACCACATAGCAGTGATGCTTGATAAAAATGTGGATCAACCTAGAAATTTAGCAAAATCTGTTACCGTAGAGTAACACTTACAACAAAGGGAAGGTTTTAAATACGCCTTCCCTTTTATATTTACACATCATCATTTTTTAGTTTGATTTTTGTTAAAAACACAATTATTTATGTTTTTTTTAACAAAAAATATTATGCGTGCATAATTTTTTCCTATTTTTAAGGTGTTGTGCCTATTAAAGAAATAAATGCACACCTAACAATTAATCTAATTAATGCAGATGAAAACAATTCTACAATTTACACTGTTGTTGTTTAGTGTGCTAACCTACGCACAAACAACTATTTCTGGAACTGTTACAGACACAAATGGTCAACCCATCCCTGGAGCAAACGTCATTATCGTTGGAACATCTTATGGTACAATCACCGATTTTGACGGAGGATTTAATTTAACAGTTGCACAAGACCCTCCTTATACAATACAAGCAAGTAGTGTAGGTTTTGAAACCGCAACATCACAATTCACAGTTAAAAGTGGAAAAGTCAATTTAGTTCTAAAAGAAGGCACTTCCCTCGATGAAATTGTAATATCTGCATCAAGAACACCCGAACGTGTTTTCGAATCTCCTGTAACTATTGAACGCTTTGGATTAAAAGCCATTAAAAACACTACAGCTGCAGAATTTTACGATGGGCTAGAAAACATTAAAGGCGTTGATATAAATACAAACAGTTTAACCTTTAAGTCTATAAATACCAGAGGGTTTGCTACATTTCAAAACACACGTTTCATGCAACGTGTAGATGGTATGGACAATTCGGCCCCTGCACTTAACTTTCCTTTAGGTAACTTATTGGGTATGGTAGAAACCGATGTACAAAGTGTAGAAATTTTACCTGGTGCTGCTTCTGCACTGTATGGCGCCAATGCGTTTAACGGTATTTTATTTATGACCAGTAAAAGTCCTTTCGATCATCAAGGGATTAGTGGTTATTACAAATATGGTATTACCTCTCAAGAGGTATCTGGCGATAACGAATACTTGGATTACGGTGTAAGAGTAGCTCATAAATTTAGTAATAAATTCTCAGCAAAAGCGAACTTTAGTTTTCTTAAAGGTACCGACTGGGGCGCTAATGATACTCGAGGAAAAATAAGAAACGGTAATTTTGTTGATGCCTCTAGCACTAGAGCTAATGACATTAATTATGATGGTGTTAATATTTATGGAGACATCGTTAGCACTAACCTGTCTAATGTAAAATCTAGCGCAGACTTCCTTAGCAACTTACCTAATCCAGAATTGGCCAACCTAATCCCAGATGTAAATGTAAGTAGAACGGGTTACAATGAGATTAACTTAACAAATTATCAAGCGAGAAGCTTTAAGCAAGACTGGGGCTTATTTTTTAGACCTTGGGAAAACGATTTTGAAATCCAATACCAAGGAAAAATAGGGTCTGGTTCTACATTATACCAAGGCTCTAATAGATACTCTATTAACAACTTCTTTTTACAACAGCATAAAATTGAAATAAAAAATGATAATTTTTTCGTAAGAGGTTATGTAACTGCCGATGACGCTGGTGATTCTTATGATTTAGTCTTTACTGGTGTTAATATAAATAGGCAATGGAAATCGGACTCGCAGTGGTTTGGAGAATATGCTGGGGCCTTTGTCCAAGGTACTCTAGCTGGTCTTAGTGCTAACGAAGCCCATGCTAATGCAAGAACCGTAGCAGATACTGGCCGTTTTGAACCTGGTACCGCAGAATTTCAACGCGCTTTCGATCAGGTAACTTCAGACTCCGATATACAAACAGGAAGCCGATTTAGAGACGAATCTAAAATTTACCATTCTGATGCGAATTATAACTTTAGTCATTTAATCGATTTTGCCGAAATTCAAGTTGGAGGCTCTTTTAGAAGATATGTTTTAAACTCTTTTGGCTCTATTTATACCGATGCTGATGGAGAAATCCCATATATTGAAGCTGGAGCCTATGCTCAAATTCAAAAGAAACTTTTAAAAGATGATCGTTTAAGACTAACAGGATCTTTACGTTATGACAAATCAGAATTATTCGATCCTTTCTTTTCACCCAGATTATCTGTAGGTTACAACCTTGGAAAAGACAACAAACATAATTTAAGAGCGTCTTTCCAAACTGGCTTTAGAAATCCAGATACACAAGCCTTATATATAGGTTTTGATGTAGGTTCTCTTATTTTGTTAGGGAGTGCCCCAGACAATCCTGAGCGAGATGTAAGAACTGCAAGTGGTAACGATCTTTCTGCAACAGGTAGAAATATTTTAGGGACAAGGGCTTTCACTTATGATGGAACTGGTGCTTATAACAACTCCTTTTCTGCAAGTTCTGTAGCTGCTTTTGCGGCCTCTCAAAACCCAGCAGATTTGCGAATTGCCAATCCAGGTTTTGTACAACCAGAACAGGTAAGCTCTTATGAATTAGGTTACCGTGGAAAAATTAAAAAATTTATTGTCGATGTTAGCGCCTATTACAACCAATACGATAATTTTTTAACAACCGTAGATGTGGTGAATCCATTTTACGGAGACGTAGGTCTAACACAAACAAGACCTCCAGAGCAAGGTGGTATACCTTTAGCCGCTTTAGCTATAGCTAACCAAGACTTCCAAGCCTATAGAGCTTATACAAACACAACAGAAAAAGTGAGTTCTTTTGGTTCTTCAATTGGTATAACAACTAAAGTTTTTGGTGATTTTGATCTAGGCGCTAACTACACTTTTGCACGATTAGATTTTGACCGTCAAGCCAATTCAGACTTCCAAACCACCTTTAATACACCAGAACATAAATTTAAAACTACGTTTGGACATACTAATCTTATCAAAAATCTTGGTTTTAATATCGCATGGCGCTGGAGTGACAACTATGTATGGGAATCGCCTTTTTTAACTGGAGATGTACCGTCTTATCATGTTTTAGATGCACAGCTTAACTTTAAAGTCCCTAAGTTAAAGTCGCTTTTAAAAGTAGGCGCTACAAACCTATTAGGAGATGAGTATTTCACAGCTGTAGGGACAGGTTTTATAGGAGCGCAATACTATGCTTCATTGACAATCAATAATTTATAAAATTTAAACACTATGACACTTAGATATATATGTTCGGCGGCACTTTTAGTTACTTTATTTGCTTGTGATGATATTGAAAGTCCAATACCAGAAGACATTGTACTTCCTGAATTGACAACAGGATCGGCAGACTTTTCAAACTATGTTGCCCTTGGTGCTTCTTTTACATCAGGATTTACAGATGGCAGTTTGTTTAGAGCCGCTCAAGAAAATTCGTTCCCTAATTTACTATCACAGCAATTCGCTAAAGTAGGAGGAGGTACTTTTAACCAACCGCTCTTAAATGATAATGTTGGGGGCTTACTTATTAATGGCAATCCCAATCCAGCCACAACCTCTAGACTGTTTTTTAACGGTAGTGGGCCAGAACGCCTAAACGCAGTTACAACTACAGAAGCTACAAATGTTATTTCTGGTCCTTTTCAAAATTTAGGAATCCCTGGTGCCAAAAGTTTCCATTTATTATTTGATGGTTACGGCAATCCCGCTAACTTACAATTGGGTTTAGCAAATCCTTATTATGTTAGAGCGGCTTCTAGCCCAAGTGCCACACTTTTAGGAGATGCCGTTATTCAAAACCCTAGCTTTTTCACTTTATCTCTAATAGGCGGCAATGATTATTTAGGTTTTGCAACATCTGGTGGAGATGGTTCTAACCCTTTAACACCACAAGAGGGTCCCGCAGGTGTTGGTTTTGAGGCCACATATAATACACTTATAGGAGGATTAACTGCAAATGGTGCCAAAGGTGTTGTTACCCTACTTCCTTCTGTAGAAGACATTCCGTTTTTTACTACAGTACCCAATAATGCTCTTGTGCTCAATGAAGGTACAGCAGCTCAACTCACTAGCGTTTTTCAAGCCGTTAGTGGTATTTTCACCCAAGGCTTAATACAACAAGGTGCAGATCCTGCTACCGCTCAAGCTATTGGAGCACAGTATGCCATTACCTTTAATGAGGGACCTAACCGATGGATTATAGATACACCAATAACCGCCGAAAACCCTTTAGGTTTTAGACAAATGACAGAGGAAGAATTACTCTTATTAACTATAGACCAAAGCGCTTTAGCAAATGGTTACGGAACAGTATTACTAACACCAGAAGTCTTAGAAGTTCTTGGCATACTACAGCAAGAAGGAACTCCAACACAGGAACAAGCTGCTTTAGTATTAGCTGCTGTAAATGGCATTGATGATAAGGACGCTTTAGACGCTGATGAGCTTGGCCAAATTGCCTCTGCCATAGCAGGCTATAACGGTACGATACAAAGTATTGCCAGTTCTAATGAAAATATAGCACTTGTAGATTTAAACCAAATTCTAAAGGACTTAGGAACTGGTGTTGATTTTGACGGGTTTAACATGTCGTCTGCAATAGTAACAGGAGGTACCTTTAGTTTAGATGGTATCCACCTAAACGCAAGGGGGTATGCCCTTATGGCTAATAAATTTCTCGAAGCCATAGACACTAGTTTTGGCTCTAATTTTATAGCCTCAGGAAATCGCTTAAACGCTGTTGATTTTGGCACACAGTATGGCCCTAATTTATAAAAAACACTTTCCTAGTAGTATAAAAAACACCTTCGGCTTGAAGGTGTTTTTTTTATTCTTTAAACTATCGGCTTAATTAATACAGATTTTTAAAAAATTAACGGTATTTTGATATGTATTGTCAAAATAACATGATGCTTTTACAAAACTCTTTAAACTAAGACCTAATTTTTGGAAAAGTTGTATTTTTGAAAAATATTTTTTCACGAAGCGATAGCATCACATATATAATGGATAAATTTTCCTTTTTAAACGCTGCACACACAGCATATTTTGCAGATTTGTACGATCAATACCTGCAAAACCCCGATAGTGTTGAACCTAGCTGGAGAGCCTTTTTTCAAGGTTACGACTTCGGTACCGAAGAATTTTCAGCAGAATTAGCTAATGGTAACACCACTACACAAATACCAGAACATGTTCAAAAAGAATTTCAGGTAGCCCGTTTAATCGACGGTTACAGAGGTCGAGGTCATTTATTCACTAAAACAAACCCCGTTAGAGATAGAAGAACATATTCTCCAAGTTTAGATATTCAAAACTTTGGACTCACAGATAATGATCTTGATACTGTTTTTAATGCTGGAGACATTTTAGGAAAAACGGGACTAACTTTACGTCAAATCTTAGTACATCTTAATTTGATGTACTGCGATTCTATTGGCGTAGAATACATGTACTTGCGTAACCCTGATGTGATTAAATGGTGGCAAGACAAATTAAATATAGATAATAATCACCCCAATTACTCTGCAGAAACCAAAAAGTATATCCTGTCTAAATTGAACCAAGCTGTGACGTTTGAGAATTTTTTACAAACAAAATACGTTGGTCAAAAACGATTCTCTTTAGAGGGTGGCGAATCTTTAATTCCTGCAATAAGCAACACACTTTACAATGCTGTTGAAAAATACGGCGTAAAAGAATGTGTTTTAGGAATGGCACACAGAGGGCGCTTAAGCACACTTGTTAATATATTTAGAAAGCCAATGCGCGAACTTTTTAATGAGTTCGATGGTAAAGATTTCGAAGATGAAGACATCGATGGAGATGTAAAATACCACCTTGGTTTAACTCTTGACAAAACCTATCAAAACGGGAAAACCATCAAAATGAATTTAGTACCAAACCCTTCTCACCTCGAAACAGTTGCCCCTGTAGCAGAAGGTATTACACGTGCTAAGATCGATGACGATTACAATGGTGATGATTCTAAGATACTGCCTATAGTAGTACACGGCGATGCTGCTATTTCAGGACAAGGTATTGTTTATGAGGTGGCGCAAATGAGCCAATTAAATGGTTACAAAACGGGAGGCACCATTCATATTGTAGTAAATAATCAAATAGGTTTTACAACCAATTATTTAGATGGTCGTTCAAGTACGTATTGTACAGATGTGGCTAAAGTAACCCTATCTCCAGTACTACACGTAAATGCAGACGATGCAGAAGCGGTAGTACATGCTGTAGAAATGGCTTTAGACTATAGAATGCGTTTTAAGAAGGATGTATACATCGATTTATTAGGCTATAGAAAATATGGACATAATGAAGGCGATGAACCTCGATTTACCCAGCCTAAACTGTATAAAAATATCGCTAAACACGATAACCCTTTTAAAATCTACTCTGAAAAATTAATTACAGAGCAAACGATAGATAAAAACTATTCTGATGCTATAGTCAAAGAATTTAAAAACACTTTAGAAAAAGAATACGAAAAATCTAAAGAAGCCGAATCTTCTAAAGTTCGCGAATTCATGCAGGAACGTTGGAAAGGCTTTACGCGTAAAGGTGTTGATGCGATGTTAACAGAAGCTAACACCGCATACCCAGAAGACCGTTTAAAAGCAATTTCTAAAATCACTTCAACAGTACCAGAAGGCGTAAAATTTGTACGCAAAGCAGAACGTATTCTTAGAGGCCGTGACAAAATGGTTTTTGAAGATAACAAACTAGACTGGGGTATGGCGGAAACACTTGCCTATGGTAGTTTATTAGAAGAAGGTTACAATGTACGCATCTCTGGTCAAGACGTAGAACGTGGTACTTTTAGTCATAGACATGCGATCTTAAGAGATGAAATATCCGAAGAGCGTATTAATCTTTTAAATACCAATCCTGAGAATAAAGGTGAAATGTATATTTACAATTCATTCCTGTCTGAATATGGTGTTCTTGGTTTCGACTATGGCTATGCTATGGCTAATCCAAACACATTAACAATATGGGAGGCTCAGTTTGGAGACTTTAGTAATGGTGCTCAAATTATTTTCGACCAGTATTTATCTGCTGCCGAAGATAAATGGAAAGCGCAAAACGGTATTGTTGTGTTGCTACCACATGGCTATGAAGGCCAAGGATCTGAGCACTCTTCGGCAAGAATAGAACGCTATTTACAATTGTGCGGTAATGATAATATGATTGTTGCCGATTGTACAACACCTGCTAACATGTTTCATTTATTAAGACGACAAATGAAACGCGATTACAGAAAACCATTAATCGTATTTACACCTAAGAGTTTACTTCGTCACCCTAAAGCAGTGTCTTCTATTAGCGCATTAGCCGAAGGTACATTTCAGGAAGTGATAGATGATACTATCGCTCCAGAAGGTGTTGAGAAATTAGTATTTTGTACAGGTAAATTCTACTACGACCTTTTAGCCAAAAGAGAAGCGCTTGGTACTGCCAATGTAGCATTGATAAGGTTAGAACAATTGTTCCCATTACATTTGGATAAAATACAGGCTGTAATAGACCGTTACCCTAATGTAAAAAACTATGTTTGGGCGCAAGAAGAACCTCAAAACATGGGGGCTTGGAGCCACATCTTACAACGTATGGATTTGGTTAAACTAGAGGTGAATTCCAGACCATTTGCGTCTGTTCCTGCACCAGGGTCAAGTACAAGAGATAAAGCAAGACAACAGCGAGTTATTAATACTGTTTTCGATATAGAAGAATAAAAAAACAAAATTAAAATACAATTAAAATTATTTACGCATGGTTTTAGAAATGAA
>CAZLTR010000033.1:0-5232 GCA_964562415.1 uncultured Hyunsoonleella sp.
AAATAGAAAAAGTCAAAATGAGTTCTCTGTTAGAAATTAACGTTTAAAACAGATGACTTAAAAAAATAGCTGCTTAGGCAACCTTTTTTAAATGGTTTGCGTCTTTATAAATAGAAAACTAAATGAAATCTTTTTTGAAAGTTATACCTCTATACAAGAGTGAAAAGCACCTTATCCAAAAAGCGATTGTAAACAATCGTGACGCACAGCGTATTTTGTTTGAAATGCATGCACCTAAAATGTTAAGTGTATGTAGGTATTACATTAAGGATACACAACAAGCAGAAGAAGCCATGTTAAACGGTTTTTTTAAAGTATTTACAAACTTAAAAACGTTTAAACATGAAGGTAGTTTTGAAGGTTGGGTAAGGCGTATTATGATAAGAGCTGCTATATCGTATTTAAGGCAAAAGAAAAGCATCCATTTTGTAAGTGATACCACTTGTGATTTAGAAGCTTATGAGGACAACTTTCAAACAGATTTAGAAGTTAATGACATTCAAAAATTAATAGATCAGTTACCTGAAGGTTATAGAGTTGTATTTGTAATGTACGCTATAGAGGGGTATAAACACCAAGAAATTGCAACGTTATTACATATTAGTATTAATACATCGAAATCGCAATTATTTAAAGCCCGTCGGCAATTGCAACAGCAAATAAAAGCACTTAATAAAGTAGGTTATGGCACCAACTAATTTAGAAAACGATTTTAATAAAAAATTAAATAGACGCTCAATAGCACCTAGTGCTACTGCTTGGGATACGTTATCAGAGCGTTTAGAGGCGCAGGAAGTAGCAGTGCCCTCTTCAAGAAACTATTGGAAGCATCGTATTGCAGCAGCTAGTATCATCCTAGTATGTATGGTAGGGCCTTTGTTTTACAAGTATTCCAAAGGCGATGTGCCTGTAAAAGCACAAGCGAATCAAACTATTATGCCTCAAGCGACAGATCTAATGCCTTCTTTGGTAACAACAAAAAAACCTAGTGATACTTTAGCCTCTACTAAGCAAGACACCAGCCCTTCTAAAGTTGCAATTACACCGTCTTTTTCAAAAGACAAGCCGTCTCAAAATTTAAAACTTAAGGCTACAAAAGTACATGAGGTTATAGACAATAGTAGCTCGACAGATGTTGTTATAGCAGAAACACCTTTTACGTCTGCTAAAGCGGAAGAAGTCGCCAATGCTATTTACAGCATAACTAAGACCACATCTAAAATAACCGAAACAACTATAGATTCTTTATTGCGTGCTGCCCAAAACGAAATTTTAGAACACAAGATGCAAGCAGAAGGGCATGCCGTAGTCGATGCGACAGCACTTTTACAAGGTGTAGAGTTAGAATTAGATGCCTCTTTTAGAGATAAAGTTTTTAAGGTTTTAAAAGCGCGCTATGGCTCGGTAAAAACAGCAATTACAAGGCGAAACGATTAGAAGCGCTTAAATTAAATAATATCATCAATCTTTTTTCATCAATTAGTAATCAATACAGGGCTTAACTGTATAAAAAAAACGAACACTTATGCATTCTATAATGACCTATACCGTGGTATTAATTTTGAGCTGTTGCTCTGGACTTCTTATAGCACAAGACAGCATTTCAAATACAGCTTACATTCAAGAACTAGAGAAACTCAACGCCGCTATATCTCAGGTAGAACTAGAGGAGAAGGCGGCGTTAAAGAGGGAAGTAGAGCGTATCGATGAGGCACAAAATGCAGGAACACTCACCCCAAAAGAAGCACAGGAATTAAAAATGGAAAAGGCTAAAAAACGCGCCTTGAATATAGAGCATCGGTTGGCCATTTTAAATGCTAAAATAGATTTGTTAAAACGTAATGGACAAGCTTATCTTCGTGAGATAGCCAATGATGGTGACGCAAAAACGATTCGCTTAGAAGAAGACCATACTAACCCATCTGCTCGAGCGTCTCATCCTAAAATAGATAAGGACTCTAAGCCTATAAAGAGAGACCTACGTACTAAAAGTGATTTTGTGATCGCTTTTGGTCTAAATAATGCCCATATTGAGGGGGAAGCTTTGGAAGATACGCCCTATAAAATAGGAGGGTCTCGTTTTTTAGAAATAGGTTGGGCTTGGAAATACCGTGTATTTAAAACCTCAAATATCCTTAGATTTAAATATGGTGCATCATTACATATTAATGGTTTAAAACCAAAAGACAACCAGTATTTTGTAAACAATGACAATCAAATTTCACTCGATGTATTTCCTGAAAAATTAGATAAGACAAAGTTGACCATTACCAATTTAGTGTTTCCTGTACATTTAGAATTTGGTCCTTCAAAAAAAACAGAATACAAAGACTATTTTAGGTATAATACCAGAGATCAATTGAAAATAGGGGTTGGCGCTTATGGCGGCTTTAATATTGGTACACGACAAAAATTAAAATACAGGCAAGATGGGGAACGTGTTAAAGATAAGCAGAAACGCGGCTTGAATACCAGCGATTTGATCTATGGTTTAAGTGGTTATATCGCTATAGGAGAGGTTGCTTTATATGCGAAGTATGATCTCTCTCCAATTTTTAAAGATCAGGATAGCGCTCAAAATAATATTTCTTTAGGACTACGGTTTGATGTGGATTAATGAGAGGCCTTTTAACTCTGCTCTAAACGTTAAAATTTCGTGATGCTTTAAAAAAAGCCTTTGGTACCTAAAAATGTACGTTTCATTCTATTTTCTTACATTTTAGTTTAAGGCTTGGCTAATTTTAGATAGTCGATTTATAACTGCTAAAACGGGCGTTTAAATAGGCGGGAGGATTCTGAAAAGCCCATTGAAAGAGAGTAGGGAAACATAAAAAAGGATATCGCATGATAGCGCAAGCACAAGCACCAGTAGTAGAAAAACTAAAAACGATTTTAGCTCAAAACCCAGAGTTAAAAACAGCATTAGAAGGCTCTTTAAAAACAGCTGTTATAAAAGCAAAAAAATATTTAAATGCAGAATTGTACCATGCCATAGATAATGTATTTCAATGCAATGGCTGGCCTACAACGGCAGATGCATATTTAGATTATATAGATGTTTATGTGCGGTTGATACCTAATGAAAGTAACGATCCTAATTTTCCTAACGCCTGGAAAAGCGATGGGACTAAAAACGGATACAATCAAAAAGTCTATGACCTTTTATGCCAATCGTATTGGTTAATTGATCAAAAAATCCCAGGCACAGATAAAACCTTGCAAAGTTTTGAGGTGTTTTCAGATTGGTTGGTAGATTTTGCCAATTCTTGGGGGGTATTTCTGGATACAGAAGCATCTTTAACAGAAGAGAGTTTAGCATCGTTTAAAGCCGATGCGATGTACAATTTCCCATTATATGCGGCGAATGAAAGTACATGGAAAACATTTAATCAGTTTTTTTACAGGGAGTTTAATGGTGCAGATCCAAAGACAGGTATTAGTCCGTTGCGTCCTATAGCAGATCCAGATAATAATGAAACCATTGTTTCGCCAGCAGATTGTACCTATAAGGCCAATTATGCTATTGATAAGACAGGGCAGGTTATAGATGAAACAGGTGCTAAGACAAAAATTACCTTAAAACATACTCATAGTATTGGAACAGTAGATGAACTTTTACAATATAGCAAGTATGCAGAAGATTTTTATGGCGGAACATTTGTGCATTATTTTTTAAGTCCGTTCGATTATCACCGTTTTCATACGCCAGTTAGTGGCGACATTTTAGAAATTATACCCATTGAAGGTAAGGTGTATCTTAATGTTGAATTAAAAGAAGAAGAGGGCCAATGGGACGCCCCAGATGGTGCAGAAAACGGATATGAGTTTACGCAGGCACGTGGTTTAGTGATTGTAGATGCAGGGCCTGTAGTTGGTAAAGTTGCTATTTTACCTATAGGCATGTGCCAGGTATCGGGCGTAGATATGTATACAGAACTTCAAGGAAAGCGTGTTGTAAAAGGACAAGAATTTGGAAAATTTAAATTTGGTGGTTCAGACATTATCATGTTGTTTCAAAAACCACCTACAGAACTTTACATGTTTAAGAATGATCCAGGTCACAATCCTATTCATTTTCAATATGGACAAACGTCTGTGTATTGGAATAAATAGTATAGGCTATTTATTCTAATCATGGATTTAAATTAAAGCTTCAACCGATTGTTTTATAATAAGCAATCAGTTGTTGTTTTAGAGTTTAGCCACCAATAGTAATCATACTTCTGTTGTTACTATGTAATTTAGGTTCCTGAAGCTTTTTTAAAGTATCCATACCACCTCTTACTTTAAATTTGGCTTGTACAGCTTTTTGGATGATAGGTGTAATGGATTTGCCCTCACGAAGTGTGGTTAATAGGTCTGCTTCTGTAGCAGAGAACAAGCAGTTTTTAAGTTGACCATTTGCAGTTAAACGCAATCTATTACAAGAATCACAAAATGGGTTAGTGACAGAACTAATAATTGCAAATCTACCTTTATAGCCTGATATCGTATAGTTTTTAGAGGTGTCGTTAGGCGCGTCTTCTAAGCGTATAACGTTTTCCTTAGGAAATGCTGCATTGACATGCGTTAATACATCTGCATAAGATACCATTTTACGCATATCCCATTTGTTACCATCGAAAGGCATGAACTCTATAAAACGCACAGTGATTGGTAAATCTTTAGTAAAGTTTATAAAGTCTACAATTTCATTGTCATTAAAACCTTTGATTAAAACCACATTTACTTTTACCCTAAACCCTTTAGTTACCAATAACAAGATATTGGCATAGACCTTTTTAAATTCATGACGTCTGGTAATGTGTTTGAATTTAGAAGCATCTAAGGAATCTAAGCTAACATTAATTTTTTGGACTCCATTGGTTTGTAAAATATTTATAAATTTATCGATAATAACGGCATTAGACGTGATCGACAATTCTACAGGAAGCGTAGCTAGTTTTTCTAAAATGATAGGGATGTCTTTGCGTATTAAAGGCTCTCCTCCTGTAAGTCGAATTTTAGTGACCCCATGATCCACAAACGTTTTTGCAATGCTATAGATCTCCTCGTAGGTCATTAAATGGGTTTTAGGAGACAATTTAACCCCTTCTGCAGGCATGCAATAAGTGCAACGCAGATTACAGCGCTCTATTAATGAAATGCGCAAGTAGGCGTGGGCTCTACCGTGTAAATCTTGTAATATGTTTTTGGTATCATTCATTGTTGAACTGTTTGAGCGTTGAACTG
>CAZLTR010000033.1:5332-20082 GCA_964562415.1 uncultured Hyunsoonleella sp.
CGTTGAATTGTTTAACTGTGTGAGCGTTGATGTGTTTATATGTTTAATTGTGTAAGCGTTGAATCGTTTAATTGTTTAATCGTTGATGTGTTGAATCGTTGATGTGTTGAATCGTTTAACTGTTTAATTGTTGATGTGTTGAATTGGTTATAGGTTTACTTAATTTGTTTTATAATCCATTAGAGTCAATGCTTAAACGCGTTTCCAATTCAACATTAATCATGTCTTGCCCCTTTTAAAATTCTAAAACTATGCAATACTGCGGGGAAAATAGCATCCATAGATTCTTTAGCACCATTTGTAGAGCCTGGTAGGGCCAAAACAAGAGTGTTATTTATTGTGCCTGCTATACTTCGCGAGAGCATCGCAAAAGGCATGCGTTCTTGGCCATAGGCTCTAATGGTTTCTTCAATACCAGGAATACGTCTGTCTAGTATAGGTAATAAGGCTTCTGGAGTAACATCCCTTCCTGATAGTCCTGTTCCTCCCGTATAAATCACAAGATCTGTCCCTTGTTCTGCATAGGTTTTTGCTTTCTGTTGAATGTCTTCAATTTCGTCTGGAATGATCACATATTCAGTAATCTTTACATTGCAATCTTCTAGTTTGCTAATAATAGCTTTTCCTGCTTTATCCTCTTTATGTCCAGCAGAAATGGTATCGCTACACACGACAACAGCAGCTGTTAAATCTTTTCTGAAATTATCTTTAAAATCGGATTTCCCCCCTTTTTTGTGTATCAATTTTATAGCTTGTATTTCGATGCCCTTGTCTATAGGCTTTAGCATGTCATACATGTTTAAGGCCACAACACTAGCGCCATGCATGGCTTCGACTTCGACTCCTGTTTTATAGATTGTTTTTACAGTAAATTCTATGGTGATGTCTAAGCCATCAAAACTGTATGCAATGCCTGTATATTCAATAGGTAAGGGGTGGCAATCTGGAAGGATATCTGGAGTGCGTTTCACACCTAATAAGCCTGCGGCTTTACTCATCGCTAATACATTGCCTTTAGGAACGGTATCGTTTTTAATAGCAGTAATAGTTTCTGGAGTACTAACTTTAACTACAGCTTGTGCGACTGCGGTTCTTAATGTGGTGCCTTTATGTGTGATGTCTACCATTGTGTGTTGATTTGTTTAATCGTTGATCTGTTTAATTGTTTATGTGTTTAATCGTTGGTTTGTTTAACTGTTGATCCGTTTAAGTGTTTAATCGTTGAAACGTTGATTTGTTTATGTGTTATATTGTTTTAATTGTGCTTTTCGTAGGGCATTGAGCTTATTTGCTATTTTTTCAATAGTTTTTCGAAGTGATTGGTAATTAACAGCATCTATAAATCCTAGTTCTTTAGCGATAATGAGTTGATTTAGAACTTCCATTAAGGAGCTATAAGCTATAGTTGTAAAACGGGCTTTATCTTTATGAGTTTCTCTTGAGGTTCCTTCAGCTAAGTTAGAGGCTACAGATATTGAGGCTCGTCTTAACTGATTTGTTAATCCAAATTTTTCTTCACTAGGAAATTCTTTAGTAATCAGATAAATTGCTTTAACGAGTTCTTTTGAATCAATCCAAACCTTCAATTTTTCAAATGAAAATGTATATGCCATTATGTAGTTTTTAATAATTATACAATTCAACGATTAAACAATTAAACAATTAAACAATTAAACGATTAAACGATTAAACGATTAAACGATTCCACAAATCCACGCTTCCACGCTTCCACAATTCCACGCATCAACAATTCAACAAATCCACGCTTCCACAATTCAACGTTTCAACGATTAAACAATTCAACACATCAACATTTACGAATTAACTTTCCACTGATGGCTTTCATCTTCAAAAATCTCTTTGCCAAATACAGGGACGTCTGCTTTTATGGCTTCAACGATAAACTCTAAGGCTTCAAAAACAACTTTACGACGTGGCGAGGACACAAAAACAAAAAGACATATTTCACCTGCCTTAACCGTCCCTAAACTGTGATAAATATGCATACAGGTAAGTTCAAATTTTTCGAAAGCAGCTTCTCTAATGTCATGAAACTTAGTATTGGCCATAGCTTCATAAGCGGTATATTCTATAGCGGCTACGGTTTTGCCTTCAATAACATCTGCACGTACTTGTCCTAAGAATATATTATGGGCACCTATATTGGTTTTAGTCTGGTGTTTATAAATAGAATTACCAATAAATTCGGAGCTTATGGCACCGTCTTGGAATACGTTTTTGGGTTTTTTATCTGTCATGATGCGGTATTGTAATTGTGGTATATATTTAGTTATAAATTAGATTTCGTTAAACCAAATTATTAACCACCAGAAAATGGAGGTAATAAGGCGATGTCTTCTCCTGTAAGTTGTGTGTCTAACCCAACTAATTTTTGATTTTGAGCGATTTTAAAATCTTTGAGCTGCAAGCCGTTGTATTTAGAGTAGAGTACCGTAAGCAAGTCACCTATTGAATGCTGAGGTAGGTCTAACTGTTCTTCTTGGGTTTGCGTAGCTTCTGCTATCTGACCAAAATATTTAATCGTTATAAGCATCTTGTATGTATTTAAGGTCGTCTTTAGTATTCATATTTGCAGTGGCGTTTTTATGAGCAGGATCTAAAACCATATTTTTATGTGTACATGTTTTTACTGCTATTCGTAAGCGCCGTTCGCCAGTTTGTAAAAGGTTGCGAAATATTGTTTTTACATGTGTTTTGTATAAAGCAATAAGCGGCATGGATTTACCGTCACTTTCGGCTTGTACAATATCATAATTGCCATCTTGCGCTTGGATGAGTTGTTCTAATAGCGTTGTCGAAATTAGAGGAATATCACAGCTTAATATTAGATTATAGGCTGTTTTAGAGGCTTGTAACCCCGAACAGATACCAGAAATGGGACCTGCTGTTTTTACAATATCGGTTATGCGTTTATACCCCAAGCTATCGTATGCGGTGTGATCGGATACAATTAAGATTTCAGAAACTAAAGGGTGTAAAGCATCAATGCTATATTGCACAAATGTTTTACCGTTGTGTTTTAAAAAGCCTTTGTCTGTACCCATTCTAGAGCTTTTACCTCCAGCGAGTATAATTCCTGTTATGTGTTGCGGTGTTATCATTTAAGTAAACATTAATTTAGCACAGGCGATTAAAAGCACAAAAGCCAATATATAGCGCAATCCTTTATTTTGAATACGTTTGCTGCCGTAAAAGCCCCCTAGAATACCACCAATTAAGGCGATAGCTACAAGTAAGAAAGCGGCAGGTACTACCGTAATGCCACTTTGCAATTGCCCAATGAGTCCTGCGGCAGAATTCACCCATATAAATAGGGCAGATACTGCTGCTGCTTCTTTCATTTTCCCCCAATGGAAGAGTAAGATCAAGGGTGTTAAAATAATGCCGCCGCCAATACCTATAAGTCCTGAAAAGAAACCTATAAGACCACCTGTAATAAGGCCTTGCCAAATTTTAACAGGAGTCGTGTTATCACTTTCTTTTCCAAAAACATTAAGCATTTTAAGAATGGCGAAAATGAGTAATACAGCTAATATTTTTTTGTAGATAGATGCATCAATGGTGATTGTACCACCTATATACGCTAAGGGAATGGAAGCTAGGGCAAAAACTAAAAAAAGCCGTTTGTTAAAATGACCTGCTTTATAATAGTAATAAAACGACACACCAGCAACAAACAAATTGAGAAGTAGAGCCGTAGGTTTCATCGTTTCTGGTACGAAAGAAAACAATGCCATTAATGCCAAATAGCCACTAGCACCTCCATGACCTACACTTGCATAGAGAAAGGAAACTATAGGTAGGATTAATAAAAAGATGTATATGTTTTCGGTTTGTAGCATAGTAAGTGACAGGAGTGCACTAAAGTTATAAGTTGATATATTATTTAAGCTTTAGGCACTTTATGTATTTATAATTTTAGGCACTTATATTGAGTTAATTGCGCATCTAAAAAAGCCCAACAATTTCTATTAATTTCATCAAAAGCTTGGACTAAAGATTTTCCATAGTCGGTTAATTTTGCACCGCCACCACCTTTACCGCCAATACTGTTAATAGTTACAGGCTTTTTTGCTGATTTGTTCACAGCGTCTAACATTTGCCATGCTTTCTTATAAGATATACTTAAGGACTTAGCTGCTTTAGACAACGACCCTGTTTCATCTATCGCTTTAAGTAAATGTACTCTGCCTTCGCCTATAAGTACGTTTTCCTCAGATTCAATCCATATTCTGCTCTTTATTTTGTAGCTCATATTATTTATTTAACTTGGTAATAAAATAACTTCTATAGCATCTCCTGTTTTAATGTTACTAATGGCTTCTGGAGCAAATACTAACGCATTAGCTAATGCAAAGGTTTGTAGCATTGAAGAGTTTTGGCCATCTAAAATTTCAATTTGTCCGTTGCTATAAATACCTTTTAAAAATTGCGGTCTGTCTCCTTTCTTTTGAAACGCATTAGATACTGTTGCAGTAATTCTAGGTAATTCCAAAGCGCTACGCTGTATCATTTGTTGTAAAGCGATATATACATACACATAAAAACAAGATAAAGCAGCAGCAGGATTGCCTGGTAATGCGAAAATAGTTGTGTCGTTCTTTTTACCAAAAAACAAAGGTTTTCCTGGTTTTTGCTTGACTTTATAAAATAGTTCTTCAACGTTTAGTGCTTTAAGTGCTTTCCCAACAAAATCGTAATCGCCCACCGAAATACCTCCAGTAATTAATACCAAATCATTGTCATTTAAAGCGGTACTAAGTGTTTCTACAGTTTTGCCGTAATCGTCTTCAATTTTATAAAGCGTGACATCATAAAACTTTAAATTGTATAAAGCACTTAATAACATTTTGGAGTTGCTTTCATAAATTTTTCCATAAGAAAGCTCTTGTCCTGGAGGTATCAGTTCGTTTCCTGTGGTAACAATAGCAATATTTGGTTTTTTATACACTAGAACTTCAGTAATGCCTAAAGCGCATAAATAGCCTATGGCAGCAGGGGTTAATTTTGTGCCTTTTTTTAAAGCTATAGTTCCTGTTTTTACTTGTTCTCCTAAAGGGCGAATGTTGCGTTCGAGATCAATTTGATGTGCAATAGTAATACTGCTACCTTTTAGCACTACCTTTTCTTGCATCATTACAGCATTGGCCGAATCTGGTACTGCGGCACCTGTAAATATTCGAATGGCTTCCCCTTGCTTTAATTCAATTTGATGGGCGTCTCCAGCTTTTACCTCGCCAATGAGCTGATATGACAAATCATCATGCAAGTTTAAGGCATAACCATCCATGGCCGATTGTCGGAATGGAGGCATATCTATAGGGGATAGGACGTCTTCAAATAACTCATACCCCCCTGCTTTTTCAACTTTTTTTAAAGTTGATTGTAATAAAGGTTTTGTGTTATGCTTAACAGTAGTAATGGCTTCAAATATAGAAATCATAAAATAGTTTCGTTATATCCATGCAAATATAACGATTGTGCTTTTTACGACAACATGATATTTATCATATTATTTCCTGTTAAAAAGCAGGATTTTTGTATGCGAAATAAAAGCCCCGCCTCCAAATCATTGTGTTAGGGGAATAGTGATATAAAAGAACATAACACAATGATTTATTGGATATGAAATTTAGAACTCATCTTGAGGTTTTGTTTTTAACCGAAAATGAGTTGAAATTTAACCCGAATTATGCGATAGAACATTGTCGTGAAGTTTTGAGATACCATAAATACTGACTTTTTCTTGATTTTAGCATAGCATCGCTATGGTTAAATTGAAAAAAGTAGTGTAGCGCCAGTATTTGCAGTAGCTCAAAGGTGTAATAGATGTTCTATCGCATAAAGCGGGTTTAACCAGATGAGGCACTTTTTAAAGCTCATAGCAGCGCTACGAACAAAAAAAGTAACGAAATATGGGTGAACTTCAGCCATTTTTTAGGAAATAGAAAACCTCAAGATGAGTTCTTAGTCTAAATATAGATTTACATGATAAATATCAGCTTATTTAAATTTTAATAGTCTGAAATTTGTACAACAAAAGGAAGTTAATGAAGCATCGCGTTTAGTTATGAATCCAGATAGAAAATCAATAGTGTGAACTTAAAAAAAAACATCCTACCAGAAAAAAAATCAAAATGGCGCTCTATTGCTATCTTTTTTATAGCTGTCATAACTGGACTAAGCTTATTTATGGCAAAAGAAGCAGAATTAGTGTCTTATATGTCTGATAATCCAGAGGCCTGCGTTAACTGCCACGTTATGACTCCAGTTTATAATAGTTGGATGCATAGCTCTCATAGAGAGTGGGCGAGTTGTAACGATTGCCATGTGCCACATAATAACATATTTAATACCTATTATTTTAAGGCTAAGGATGGTTTATTTCATGCTTCGGTTTTTACTTTAAGAGCAGAACCAGAAGTCATGTTTATGCGTGAAGAATCTCAGGAAGTTGTTCAGAATAACTGTATAAGGTGTCATGTGCAACAGGTCACGCAAACCAAATATGATGGATGGATTGACGATCATGCCAAACATAGGACAGAACGCCAATGTTGGAGCTGTCATCAAGAAGTGCCACACGGTACTGTGCATGGAATATCTACTATAAAAAGTAATATAGCACCACTTCCAACAGATACCCAAGAGGCTGTTATTCCAAAATGGTTAGAACAACAAATCGCAGACAAAAAAAACAAAACTAAAAAATGAAAAACAAAGTATTATTTAGTGTTACCGCAGTAGTTGTATTTCTACTAGGTATGTTAGCATCTAGTATTGTTAATAGAAAGAATGAGGCTAAGTACAAATATGTGCCTAAAGTTGATATTGGTGAAAATGAGCCAAGAAATGAAGAGTGGGGTAAAAATTTCCCTGCCGAATACCAATCCTTCTTGCAAACGAAAACTACCGATTTTGCATCTTTTCAAGGCGGCTCGGCGATGAGAGATGTGTTGCATGAAGATTCTCGTTTGGTAATACTTTGGGCTGGCTATGGTTTTTCTAAAGACTATAATCAGGGAAGAGGTCATCAATATGCTATAGAAGATATAAGAAATACGCTAAGAACAGGAGGCCCCAAAGGAAAAGGAGACGGCCCTATGCCTGCTACATGTTGGACTTGTAAAAGTCCAGATGTACCACGTTTAATGAACGAAAATGGTATTGCAGAATTTTATTCTGGTAAATGGGCAGATAAAGGTGCCGAGGTGGTTAACTCTATTGGCTGTGCAGATTGTCATGATTCTAAAACCATGAAACTAAAAATTTCTAGGCCAGCATTGGTTGAAGCTTTTGAGGAGATGGGAAAGGATATTAATGAAGCATCACATCAAGAAATGCGTTCATTAGTGTGTGCACAATGTCATGTAGAATATTATTTTGATAAAAAAATACCTGGGAATGAAGGTGTACCTTATTTAAAATTCCCGTGGAAAAATGGAATGACCGTAGAAGCTATGGAAAAATACTATGATGAGATTGAATTTAAAGATTGGACGCATAAATTAAGTCGTGCGCCGATGCTTAAAGCGCAGCATCCAGGTTATGAAACTTATTTAACAGGTGTGCATGCCGATAGAGGAGTGTCTTGCGCAGATTGCCACATGCCTTATAAGAGTGAAGGCGGACAGAAATTTACAGACCATCATATCCAATCCCCATTGAATAATGTGGCAAATGCATGTCAGGTATGTCATAGAGAAGATGCCGATAAATTAAAGCAAAATGTTTATGAGCGCCAGAAAAAAGCAGCAGAGAACAGACTAAAACTTGAAGATTTTATTGTTAAGGCTCATATTGAAGCTAAAAAGGCTTGGGATTTAGGTGCGACAGAAGCACAGATGCAACCTATTTTAATGGACATTCGTCATGCCCAATGGCGTTGGGATTATTCGGCAGCTGCACATGGCGCATCGTTTCACTCTCCTGTAGAAACAGCTAGAGTAATGGGAGGTGCTTTTACAATTATTCAAGAAGGACGTTTAAAATTAGCACGTTTACTATCAGATTTAGGGCATAACAAACCTGTAGACATGCCAGATATTTCAACTAAAGCAAAAGCTCAGGAGTATATTGGTTTAGATGTTGAAAAGCTAAAAAAGGACAAAGAAGCTTTCAAAGACAACTTAGTGCCTCAATGGTTAGAGGAAGCAAAAGCACGTGAAGCCACTTATAATGATAAGCGCGTTTCACTAATCAATTAAAAGTAATTTTGAAATACTAATTTAATAAAAGATCGCATTTGTGAATAAAATCGTTAATGCTGTCTTTTTTTTTAGCTTGATAATTTTATGCAAAAACTATATAAACTCTTGTCGTCTTCAAGTTTGGCTTTATTACTGTTGCTTGTCTTTGCTATAGCCATGGCAACTGCAACGTTTATAGAAAATGATTTTGGAACAGCAGCAGCTTGGAGCGTTATTTACGATGCTTGGTGGTTTGAGATGCTAATGTTAGGATTAGCCATTTCTTTTGCTACAAATATTTTTAAATACAGGCTTTTACGAAAAGAAAAATGGAGTGTTTTATTATTTCATATCGCATTTATTGTTATTGTTCTGGGAGCAGCCATTACACGATATGCCTCTTATGGAGGCATTATGCGTATTCGAGAAGGTGCCGCTTCTAATAGTATCATTTCAGATACGAATTATTTAACCGTAAAGATGACCGATGGTGAAACGACTAAAACAGTTAAGAAGAAGTTATCATTTTCTGCTTTAAAGCACAATGATTTTACAGTAAAAACAGACTTTAAAAACCAACCTGTAACTGTTTCTTATGTTAATTTTATTGCTGATGCAGTGCCAGAGATAGTTAACGATTCGGTCTCTGGGATACCCCTTTTAGAAATGGTGGTTACCGCTGGTAATGGAAGACATACCGTATATTTAAAGAAAGGAGAAATTGAAAAGATAGGAAAGCACCAACATGAAATAGGGTTTAATTCGAATAAGGAAGGGATTGTTAATATTGTAGAAAAGGATGGTGCATTTAGTATTATGACACCGCATGATTTAGATTTTTTTATAATGTCATCCCAACAGGCTGGAAAGATTAGAAAAGACAGTCTACACCCCATGACTTTAAGAACTTTATATAGAGATGGAGATCTCTCTTTTGTCCCTTTAGTGTATTATGAAAAAGGAAGGTTCCAATTAAAAAGTGTTTCCGAGAAATTAAAAGATAACGATAAGACAAAAGACGATGCTTTAATTGTTGAGGCAGCTGTTAATGGCAAATCAAAACCAGTTAATATTTTGTACCGTCAAGGATTTTTACCATTAGCACAGCAAACACAAATAGGGACTTTAAACCTTGTATTGTCTTATGGTGCAGATGTCATAAAAACCCCTTTTTCTATTCAATTGGACGATTTTCAATTGGAGCGTTATCCTGGTTCTTCAAGCCCTTCTGCTTATGCTAGCACGGTGACGATTTTAGATCATAATAAAAAAACACCTTTTAGAATATTTATGAACAATGTGTTGGATTATAAAGGCTATCGTTTTTTTCAAGCCAGTTATGATACCGATGAAAAAGGGACTGTACTTTCTGTAAATCATGATGAGGTAGGTACATTTGTAACCTATTTTGGGTATTTACTTTTGATACTTGGGATGTTTTTCACGCTTTTTGGAAAAGCATCACGTTTTCGTTTTATTAGTAAAAAACTAAAACAGCTTAAAACAAAGACAGCTCTAGCTATAGGTGTTTTGGTATTATTGAGTTTGTCTAAGGCTTTTGCACAATCACCATCTGATTCGTTAGCAATCGCTGTAGAACGCTATATGACACACCAAGGTATAAACCCATATCATGCTGAAACTTTTGGAGAGCTATTAGTTCAAGATTTAGACGGCCGTATTAAGCCTATTAATACCTTAGCTTTGGAATTTCTTAGAAAAATTTCTAGGGCTTCGAAATTTAGCTATCCTTTGCCTGATACAAAAATAGTGTTAGATGCTAATCAAGTGTTTTTAGCAATGCATATGTCGCCTCAAATTTGGCAGCACGTTCCAATTATAAAAGCCGATTTTGAAAAAACAGAGCGTATATTTGATAGTATTGCTAAAGGTAAAAACAACTTATTAGCCTTTTCGAGTTTGCGAAATGCATTAGGGGACTACTTACTGAATACTTATGTAGAAGCGGCTAATAAGAAGAAACCAGCCGAACGTAATGAATTTGATAAAGAAGTATTAAAAATTGACGAGCGCTATAACATTCTTTTTAATGTGTTTTCTGGGAATTATTTAAAAATTTTTCCTAATAAAAAGGATGCTAATAATACATGGTTTAGCTATACACATCATTTTAAAGATTTTCCAGAAGAAGATGCTCAATTTGCAAAGCGTATACTCCCTATATATTTTAAAGATGTAGCGCTTAAAAATTATGCAGATGCACATACTAAGTTAATGTACATTAAAAAATACCAAGAGGTACTAGCTGCGGCAATTCTACCAACACCAGAACGTATTAAAGCCGAATTATGGTATAATAAAGCCCAGATTAACTTTTGGCTGTTTTTGATGTTTTTTGCTCTAGGCTTTATGTTGCTAACGGTTGCTATTGTTAAGATATTTTTACCTAAAAGGTGGATAGAGTTTTTAAGTCATGGCCTTATTATTTTAACTTTAATAAGCTTTTTATGTTTTACGGGAAATATAGTATTGCGTTGGTATGTTTCGCAGCACGCCCCTTGGAGTAATGGCTACGAGATGCTTGTTTTTGTAGCTTGGGTACTCATGTTATGTGGTTTAACTACTTTTAGAAAATCTAATTTTTCGTTACCATTAGCTACTTTGTTTTCTGGCGCTTTATTATTTGTGAGTTATCTCGATTGGTTAAGTCCAGAAATCACCAATTTAATGCCAGTACTAAAATCCTATTGGTTAAAAATTCATGTCGCAACAATAGTAAGTAGTTATGCGCCTTTAGCTTTATCTGCTATTTTAGGATTTATGGCTTTGGTATTGTTAATTTTTAAAACCAGTAGCACAAAAAACATTATAGATACTAAAATAAAAGAGCTCTCTTATATTAATGAGATAGCCATGACTATAGGCCTTTTTGTATTGACTGTCGGCACTTTTTTAGGGGGAGTATGGGCAAATGAATCTTGGGGGCGTTATTGGGCTTGGGACCCTAAGGAGACTTGGGCCTTAATAAGTATTATTGTCTACGCCATAGTGTTGCATTTGCGCTTTATACCAAAGTTAAACAATCTTTATGTATTAAATGTGGCTAGTATGTTTGCATTTTGGTCTATTATTATGACCTCTTTTGGAGTTAATTATTATTTGTCTGGATTACATAGTTATGCTGCTGGCGATCCATTGCCTATTCCTGTTTTTGTATATATATTAGCTGTATTTATGGTTGTTGTGGCTGTATTGGCAGCTTTTAGATATAAAAAGCAGCGCTCGACACGTTAAATTATTGATAACCATAATGTCAAGGCTCATGTGATAAGAAAGGATTAGGCTTTTCTTAAATTCGAACATCTAATTTGTTTGGATGACTAAAAAAAGCATCCTTTTTTTATGAAGATGATAAAAGTAGCTTTCAATACTTTAAAACTAAGTATTATTACTTATTTTTGATTGTATTTTGTAAAGCAACAACTCATTTTGGAATCCACAAACTTAGATCATAATTTTACAACGAACACCTCTTGTAAAACCTGTAACAAGCCAAATTGTTTGATTCATAGAAACTCTAAAATTCTATATGATTCAACAAAATTTAAGACGAGTACAGTTTTAAAGTGTAAAAAAGGACAGCAGTTTATCATGGAAGGTGCTCCTGTTAATGGTCTGTTTTTTATAAAGAGTGGTACCGTAAAAGTATTTCGAACGGGCATAAATGGAAGAGAGCAAATTGTACGTTTTGCAAAACCTTGCGAAATTATAGGGCATAGAGGGTTTGGAACTCAAGAGTATTATTCTATAGGAGCGATCGCATTGCAAGATGCGCAATTGCACTATTTTTCTAAAGAACACCTTAGGGAGGCGCTTATGAACAATCCTAAGTTTACCTATGACATGATGTTATTTTATGCCAATGAACTTAATCGCAGTGAAAATAAAGTAAAGTCCATCTCTCAAATGACAGTTCGCGAACGTGTTATTGATACCTTGTTATACATTAATCGTAAGTTTGGCGATCTTAAGGGCTTTTTAAATTTACCTTTAAGTAGAAAAGAATATGCCGATTATGCGGGCACTACAGAAGAACAAGTAATACGTGTGTTTTCTGCCCTGAAAAAAGAAGGTTTAATATCTGCTCAAGGTAAAAAGATAGGTATTAAAGACCTTGAACTTCTTAAAAAAGAAATAAGTGATCATAACTACTTTTTAGATACTTAGTTTTTTTAGTGCAATGCTTTTAGTTTCAGTGTTTTAAAGCATTTCCTGTTTTTTGTCAGTTTTTAAGGTGTTGTAAAAGACGATTTACACCTGTTTTATTTCATAAATAGTTAGGAAACTAGGCTATACTTTTGTTACAAATAAGTATTAATACTTATAACAAGTATACACTCTAATTTATAAAACTATGGAAGCAAAAACAGTCTCTCTTGTACAAGAATCATTTGAAAAAGTAAAGCCAATAGCATCTACTGCAGCTGGTATTTTTTATACAAAACTATTTGAGTTAGACCCTGCATTAAAACCGTTATTTCCTAATAACGAAGAAGCAATGAAAGTTCAAGGTAATAAATTAATGACGATGCTTGGAGCTGCCGTAGCGGGTTTAAGTAATTTAGATGCTTTAATACCTGTACTTAAAGATCTAGGGAAGCGCCATGTAGACTATAAGGTAGAAGCTTCTCATTACGATACAGTAGGGGCTGCTTTACTAGGAACTTTAGAAGCGGGGTTAGGTGATGATTTTACGCCAGAAGTTAAGGACGCTTGGACTAGTGTTTATGGCACAATGTCTAGTGTAATGATTGAAGCAGCTTATTAATAACTAAAACAAGGTATTATGAATATTACATCAAAATTATTAGTCGCTTTTATAGCTTTAGGGGTAACTGCTTGTGGCGGAGTTCCAGAAGAAAAGACGACTACAGTTGGTACTGAAAAAGCATTTTCGGTAGCACAAGTTCTTGAAATGGTTGCAAAAGAAAATGATGTGACGCGCACATTGTATACCAAAGCCATAGTAGGTAAAGGAAAAAAACAAGGAATGAAATTTGACGAAGATTGGCGTAAAGATGATGTCGAGGCGGGACCACTTCCAGCACTGTTTCTAAGAGGTGTTGCGTCTAGCATACGAAAAAACCCTGTGCCTTTAGGCTTGTATTTAGGCTCTGATTTTCCTATAAATGCCGCTAACAAATTTGAAGGACAGCAAGCCGATTTGTTTCAAAAAATAAAAGCAGACCAAAAACCACAGTTTTTCTATGATGAAGACCAAAAGTTGCATACTGCTATGTTTGCCGATCTTGCTAGTGCAGGTGCTTGTGTGAGTTGCCATAATGACCATCCACAAACCTCTAAATCCGATTGGAAATTGGGAGATGTGATGGGCGCTACAACATGGCAGTACCCCAAAGATTCTTTAAGCTATAAAGAAACCGTTGCTGTATTAAATGCCTATGCAAAAGGTACAGTAGACATTTACATGGAGTATTTGGATGAAATAAAGAACTTTAAATCTAGCGATAAACCAGAAGTAGGCAATAAATGGCCAGCAGAAGGGAACTACTTACCTACAGCAGAAGTCTTTTTAGATAGCGTTAAGAAGTTATCATCTTACGAAACGATGAAGCATTTGGTTGTAGTTAATAAATAAAATTTCTTTAGTGTTCATTAATTGTGATAGCGCTCATTTCTCTCCAGCATCTTAAATGAGCCTATCGCAATTATAGTTTAGTCTACCAATTACCAGTTAACTTGATTTTTTTCGCATTATGGTTTTAAGCAACAATAGATCTTCTTTACTAGGAGTCGTATTATTTTTAGCGTTTTTACTACAACTTGTATTAAAATTAGAATGGCAGTGGTTATTTGAACTACAGCAAGGTGAAATGTATAAACGTTGGACAGGCTTGGTTCTAGCCATTTTTATTGCATTTCAATGGGTGCTTAGTATGACACGTACCGTTAAAAAATGGCGTCCTTATGCGATGACCATGCAAAATATTCACAAATGGGTAGGCGCTTTAAGCCCTCTTTTTTTCTATGTGCATTGTATGGCTTTGGGTTATGGGTATTTACTATTGTTGTCTTATATTTTTATAGCCAATACATTATTGGGTTATTTTAATTTAGATGTGCTAAAGAATAATAGCGACTTGCTGTTTAAGGGTTGGATGATTTGCCATGTGGCTTTATCTTTAATAGTAACAATTTTGATGGTGTTTCATATTGTTATGGTGTTTTACTATAAATAGAAAAACAATTGCATGAAATTACAAGTAAAAAATATAATACAAGAGACGGAAGATGCTGTAAGCATTTGTTTTAAGAATGGAAATTTTTTTAAAAAATTAAAATATAAACCAGGTCAATTCCTTACCATACATGTACCTGTAGATGGGGCAGTACAAAAGCGTGCGTATTCTTTTAGTAGTAACCCTTATACCGATAAAGACTTAAAAATAACTGTAAAGCGGGTTGAAAAAGGATTGGTATCTAATTATGTGAACGACCATCTTAAAGTTGGTGATAAATTAGTTGTCGATGATCCTGCAGGATCGTTTTATGTTGAAC
>CAZLTR010000033.1:20092-22505 GCA_964562415.1 uncultured Hyunsoonleella sp.
GGAGGAAGTGGTATAACGCCAATGTTTTCTATTGTAAAATCTGTATTGACAGAAGAGCCAAACTCGAAAGTACTTTTAATATACGCCAACCAAAATGTGTCTTCTATTATCTTTTATGACGAAATAAAAGCTTTAGAAGAGGCTTACCCCAATACATTTGCTGTAGCATATATCCTTTCTCATAATGCTGAAACTGTAAAAGCAAATCACCATTCTGGTTTAGCTACCAAAATTCTAATAGATAAAGTTTTAGAGCAGCACGGTCTTACATATGACGCACATGTTTACATGATATGTGGGCCTTTTGGTTATATGGAAAAGGTAAAAGAGATCTTAAAGGCTAATGGGGTAACACGAAGGCAAATTAAGCTAGAGGTTTTTAAAAGTCCTGTTGTAAAAGTAAGTGGTAAAAATTTACTAAGTGATGTGACTTTAAAAGTAAAAGGCAAATCGCATGAGATAAAAGTAAGAGGGAATACTTCTATTTTAAAACAAGCCATGTCTGATAATATCGTTATTCCTTATTCATGTAGGTCTGGAATGTGTTCAACCTGCAAGGCCAAATGCGTAGAGGGTGATATAAAAATGACAGAAGGTCATTTGTTACCAGAGCATGAAGTCTCTGAAGGGGCCATCTTAACTTGTATAAGTTATCCCGTAAGTGAAAAAGTAGTTATAGAAATATAATAAATTAAAAGGTCCATACTATATGTTTAAAGTAAGTCCATTAAGACAACGACAATTTTTAGGAGGTATTATAGGTTTGGTACTAGGTATCGTTTTGTTTTATGTATTAACACTAGATGCTACAGAAGCCTATGTCTCTGTGGGACCAATGAATACAGGACATGAGGATTTATCTTGTTTTGCTTGTCATACCGATGCTAAAGGTAATTTAGTCCAGCAATTACAATCTAATGTTTCTTATGCGGTTGGAGCCCGATCCGAAAGTGTAGATTTTGGAACTCAAGATGTGACTTTAGATAATTGTTTGCAATGTCATGACCGGCCAAACGATAGGCACCCTACACATCGTTTTACAGAGCCTAGATTTAAGGAAGCGGTAAAACAAATAGACGCTACCACATGTATTACATGTCATGCCGAACATCATGGCGAACGTGTTTCTATTACACCTATTAACTATTGTATGAACTGCCACCAAGACTTAGAGGTGGAAAACGATCCTTTAGATATCTCTCATAAAGATTTAATCGCTAAAGAAGAATGGTTTACATGCATACAATGTCACGATTTTCATGGCAACCATAAGTATAAGGTTGCAGAACATTTAAAAGACACTATTCCTATGAAAACCATACAAGCTTATTTCGATGGTGGAAAAGACCCTTATAGTGACGTTAAAAAATACATTGCACTTTCTCAAGAGGCATGGTTAGAAGCCTTGGAAAAGAAGTAAGCCCTTTTTTTAGTCTTAATATTCTTCTTTTTTTACCAGCCTTATAAAGGGAAGCAGCTTATATAGGATAAGGTAGGGTTTTTAAAATTACAGGTATAGCCACACACATACATACAATTAAGAGGACTATCGTAATCTTATTTCATAGATAGACCTTTTTCTTCTTTAAGATTTTAAAAACCAACCTCATTTTAAAAGTTTTACAGTAAGGCCATTTGTTTTGAAACTCATTTAGGCATACAACTATAATGTTTAGTTTAACTATAGCTATTTCATGTTTCTTTTTAAAGTTACTTATAGGAAGATAGCTTAAGTAGATTGCAGTTGTGAAAACTAAGTATTTTTAGGATTAAAGTATAATGTTTACTAAGTTTTAGACTATTTTAAATACTATTGACTGTATTTTTTTTAAAAAAAAGGAGTGATTACGTAGACGCTTTTTCCTATTTACGTACTATTTTTTGTGTTTTAAATTTCTGTTTATTAGTGGTTTATAATTTTTTTATGTGTTTTGTCATGTTTTAAGCTGTTAAAAAAGACGAGTAGACATGTGTGTTCACATGAATGAAACGTATCACTACTTATATATTTGCAGTGTATAAGTAAAAATACTTAGTTTAATTAATAATACACAATATGAAATCTCTATTAAAAAGAACAACTTGGATTTTACCAGTAGCTGCAGTGCTTTTTGCATGTGGTGGTAAAGAGAAGAAAACTACAGCTGCTGAAGAAACTGTAGTTGCAGAAGCATCCAAAACAAAAACATTGGAAATTGAAAAGCCACAATTAACGTTTGGTTTTATAAAATTAACAGACATGGCACCTTTAGCCATAGCAAAAGAAAAGGGGTTCTTTGAAGATGAGGGATTATTTGTTTCTGTGGAAGCTCAATCCAACTGGAAAAATGTATTAGACCGTGTTATAGATGGTCAATTAGATGGTTCTCATATGTTGGCAGGACAACCTATAGCGGCAGGTGCTGGTTTTGGA
>CAZLTR010000034.1:0-22005 GCA_964562415.1 uncultured Hyunsoonleella sp.
ATGGTCAAGGAAAATCTACCTTAGCTAAGATTATCGTTGGCGATATCTCTTATGAAGGACACCTAAAGTTGGGACATAATGTACAGGTAGGTTATTTTGCGCAAAATCAAGCAGAGTATTTAGATGGTAATAAAACTGTTTTAGATACTATGATTGATGCGGCTAATGAAACTAATCGAAGTAAAGTACGCGACATTTTAGGATCATTTTTATTTAGAGGAGAAGAGGTCGATAAGTATGTGAAAGTGTTATCTGGAGGCGAACGCAATCGATTGGCTTTGGCAAAACTCATGCTACAGCCCTTTAACGTGCTTATTATGGATGAGCCTACGAATCACTTAGACATCAAGTCTAAAAATGTGCTTAAAGCAGCTTTAAAACGTTTTGAGGGGACTTTACTGCTGGTATCTCACGATAGAGACTTTCTTCAGGGGCTAACAGATACAGTATACGAGTTTAAAGATCATAAAATTAAAGAATACCTCGGCGATGTAGATTACTATTTAGAAAAACGCCAAGTCGATAACCTAAGAGAAGTCGAAAAGCGTACCGTAGTAGAAAAAGCTCCTAAGGCCAAAAAGGACCATTCCTATCAAGATCAGAAAAAAATAAAATCCTTAAACAATAAGCTCAGTAACATAGAGTCTAAAATAAGTCAGCTAGAAAAGGAAATTAAGGCCGATGATGTTGCTTTAGAAACGAATTACGATGCTACTGTTGCAGACCAAACTTTTTTTGACACTTACCAAGCTAAGAAAAAGGAATTGCAACAGCTTATGGAAGATTGGGAAAACATTCAGTTTGAGTTGGAAGCATTCCAATAAAAATAAGGCTTTAGTTTTTAGGGCTTAAGAACACGTGTAAAACGATTTCTAAAAGCGACAGCTTTAGGGGGTATCAAGTTTAAAATTTTAAGCTTTTTTTAACGCATAACTCTTAGGGTTTACGCTGTTTTATGGCTGCGGTTTAGCTATTTCTGCTTATTTTAGAAAACTATTAACAGATATGGTATTGCCACAGGAGCTTAATCTCTATAAAACGTATTGCGGCTTTGGGTGTGCCAATTCATATAGCATTTTGATATGGAATTGTTGAGAACTCATAAAAAGATTGTCTATGCGCAATAGTATACTTTCCATAATAGGCCTATTACTTGTTGGGATGGCGGTATTTTTTGGAAACAAAATTGCTGAGGGAAAGCAAAAGAAAAAGCCTACGCCAAAGAAAGTTATTGAAACAGTATTTACAGATACCATTCACAATGAAACCGTAGCTATTGTGATTCCTGCCAATGGCAATTTAACAGCCAAACGCCGCGTGGCATTGTTTTCAGAAGTTCAAGGGGTGTTTAAAAGAGGTGTTAAGCTTTTTAAAGTAGGGCAGACCTATTCTAAAGGCTCGACTTTAATACAGATTGATGCTTCAGAATATTATGCCAGTGTGCAATCTGCAAAAAGTAATTTGTACAACGCTATTGTAGGAGTAATGCCAGATTTAAAGCTGGATTTTCCAGAATTATACCCCAAGTGGCAATCCTATTTGAAACGGTTTCAATTAGACAAAGCAGTGCCGAAATTGCCAGCCATGCTTTCAGAAAAAGAAAACTATTTCATTACAGGAAGAGGTATTGTGTCTTCTTATTACAATGTGAAAACTTTAGAACAGCGCTTGGCCAAGTACACCTTAAGAGCACCATTTTCGGGAATACTTACAGAAGCTTTGGTGACAGAAGGCACTTTGGTAAGGAACGGTCAAAAATTAGGCACTTATATAGACCCCACTGCATTTGAAATGGAAGTGGCTTTGTCTAAAACCTATGCAGATGCTTTAAAAATAGGCGCTTCTGTAACACTTTACGATTTAGAAGGAACCAAAACTTATATAGGGCGCGTATCACGAATCAATGGTAGTGTAGATTTGAGTACACAAACCGTAACTGCATTTATAGAGGTTCGAGATGCTACATTAAAAGAAGGGATGTATTTAGAGGCACGGTTAGAAGCTACACAAGAAAAAAATGCCATAGAAGTAGAGCGAAGCCTTTTGCAAGAAGGCAGGCAAATTTTTGTAGTGAAAGAAGGGGTGTTAAATCTTATAGATGTAACGCCTATTCATTTTTCTAAGACTAAAGTTGTACTGCGTGGTGTGCCAGATGGAACGGTAATTTTAAAGCAGCCTGTACCCGGAGCCTATTTGGGAATGCGGGTGCAACCGCATAAAACGCCAAATAGAAAGTAAGAATGAGACAATTAATCGCTTATTTTATCAAACACAGCGTGGCGGTAAATGTCGTAGTACTCGCATTTTTAATTTTTGGTTTGTTTGGAGCCTATAAATTAAAATCGTCTTTTTTCCCTTTAGCCGATTCAAAAATCATTAGTATAAGTATCACTTATCCTGGAGCATCACCTCAAGAGATTGAAGAAGGGATAGTTCTAAAGATAGAAGATAATCTTAAAGGCTTAAATGGGGTAGAACGGGTCACATCAACGTCAAACGAAAATACTGGACGTATTACTGTAGAGATTGAAAAGGGTAAAGCCATAGATTTTATGCTGTTGGAGGTAAAAAACGCCGTAGACCGTGTACCATCTTTTCCTGCGGGTATGGAGCCTTTAATTGTTGCGAAGCAAGAGGCTTTAAGACCAACCATTACCTTTGCAATAAGTGGTAAGAATGTGTCTTTAAAAACCTTAAAAACCATAGGACGTCAAGTAGAAAACGATTTGCGGGCCATAGAGGGTATTTCTCAAATTGAAACCACAGGTTATCCAGAAGAAGAAATTGAAATTGCAGTTAATGAAACCCGCTTATTGGCGTATGATTTATCGTTTCAAGATATTGCCAATGCGGTGAATCAATCCAGTCTTATTGCTACTGGCGGGACTATAAAAACAAGCAGCGAAGATTACTTAATTAGAGCAAATTCTAGAGCCTATCAGGCCAATGAGTTGTCAAATTTAGTTTTGAAAGCAGATGCATCAGGACGTATCATCACTTTAAAAGAGGTGGCCACGGTTAGCGATAGGTTTTCAGAAACACCCAATGCAAATTATTTTAATGGCAATCGAGCTATTAATGTTACGGTTACAAGTACCAATACCGAAGACCTTATTTCTTCAGCAGATAAAGTTAAAGCGTACATGGCAGTCTTTAATAAAACGCACGACGCGATACAGTTAAATGTGGTGCGCGATCGTTCAATAACATTGGTACAGCGTACCGCCTTACTAACAGAGAATGCTATTATAGGAATGGTTTTAGTACTGTTGTTTTTGTCGGTATTTCTCAATGTACGACTGGCTTTTTGGGTCGCTTTTGGTTTACCTGTGGCATTTTTGGGCATGTTTATGTTTGCAGGGTATTTTAATGTGACTATAAATGTATTGTCTTTATTTGGGATGATTATTGTTATTGGGATTTTGGTAGACGATGGTATTGTTATCGCAGAAAACATTTATCAGCAGTACGAAAAGGGCAAACCTGCGCATAAAGCAGCTATAGATGGAGTGTTAGAGGTATTACCAGCTATTATTTCGGCAATTCTCACGACCATTCTAGCCTTTTCCATATTCTTGTTTTTAGACGGTCGTATAGGGGAACTCTTTGGAGAGGTATCGGTAGTAGTGCTATTAACTTTAGTCGTTTCTCTGGTTGAAGCCTTAATCATTTTACCAGCACATTTAGCGCACTCTAAAGCCTTACAGTCCAAAGATAGCGTTATAAAATCGGGTTGGAATGGCTTATTTCAAAGGCTGTCTTTAAAATTAAGAGCTATTAATGTTGTAGGCGATCGTATTATGGTATGGCTGCGAGACACGTTGTATAGCCCAGTACTTCGTTTTGCGTTACGGTATAAGTTTTTAACCTTTTCTTTATTTATAGCGATCTTTATCTTAACCAGAGCTAGTGTTTTAGGGGGAATTATAAGAGGCGCGTTTTTTCCACGTATTGCTAGCGACCGAGTTACCATTACGCTTAATATGCCTAACGGTACTAATGCAAAGACTACAGATAGTATCATTAAGGATATTGAAGACAAGGCTATAGTAGTGACTAACCAGATGCATATGTCTTATTTGGGACGTGATGCTAAAGCACATCTGGTAAAAAATAGGATACGTAGAATTGGCCCAGGCACTTCTAGAGCCGTATTAGAAATTAACTTATTGCCAGGAGAAGACCGTCCTAATGCTATTACGGCGGGTTTAGTTACGAATAAAATACGCGATTACGTGGGCCCTGTTTTTGGTGTGGAAAGTTTAATTTACGGCAGTGGAGGCAATTTTGGAGGGCAACCCTTATCGGTAGCGCTTTTAGGCAATGACATAAAAGCCTTAAAAGCGGTAAAAGAAGAGCTCAAACATTATTTAAAAAACAATAGTGCTTTGAAGGATGTGGAAGATAACGACCCCGATGGCCTAAAAGAAATACGCTTACAGCTTAAATCGAATGCTTATGCCTTAGGCTTAAACTTAAGAAGTGTTATGGCGCAAGTTAGGGCTGCTTTTTTTGGGGCACAAGCACAACGTTTCCAACGCGGACAAGACGAGATTAAAGTCTGGGTACGGTATTCACGCAGCGACAGAGCTTCTCTTCAAAATTTAGAACAGATGCGTATCTTAACACCAACAGGAAACAGAGTGCCTTTACAAGAAATTGCCAACTATACCATTGCTAGAGGTGATGTTGCAATTAACCATTTGGAAGGGCAACGCGAAATACAAGTGTCTGCCGATATTAAAAATCCTAAGAAAACGAGTGCTACCGATGTTATGGCAGAAATTAGAGAGCAGGTCATGCCAGAGATTTTGTCGAAATATCCAACCGTAACCCCATCTTACGAAGGACAAAATAGAGAACGCTTAAAGTTATTGAAATCGTTAGGGCCTGTAGGGCTTGTAGTGATCGTTCTTATTTATATAGTTATAGCATTTACATTTAGAAGCTATTCGCAACCTTTACTGCTTATTTTGCTCATACCATTTAGTTTGCCAGCAGTTGCTTGGGGGCATTGGCTTCATGGCTTTTCATTAAATATCTTGTCTTTACTGGGTATTATTGCACTTATAGGTATTATGGTTAACGATGGTTTGGTACTTATAAGTAAGTTTAATGCAAATTTAAGAGCAGGTTTGGCATTCGATACGGCCTTATACGAAGCAGGGCGTTCGCGCTTTAGAGCAATATTTTTAACCTCTATCACCACAGTAGCTGGTCTAGCACCATTAATTTTTGAAAAAAGTAGGCAAGCTCAATTTTTAATTCCAATGGCGGTATCTATTGCTTATGGTATTGCTTTTGCGACAGTATTAACCTTGTTGGTATTGCCATTATTTTTGGCCTTTAGCAATGCTTTAAAACGGAATATAAAATGGTTATGGACCAATAGAAAAGTTACAAAAGAAGAGGTAGAGCGTGTGGTAAAAGAACAGCAACCCTAATGAAATGCTTCGCTATTTGGTTTTTTTGATGCAATACATGGGAGGACATACACGAAAAATGAATATGACATCGATTTTTAATATTTTATGCCTGACCTTACTATTAGGGCAGTTGTTAGCGGCACAAGCGGTGCTAACACCAGAGGATGCCGTAACTCTAGCTTTAAAGCATAATTACGACATACAGATTTCTAAGCGTAGAGTAACAATTTCAGAACAGAACAAGCACATTTTAAATTCAGGGTATTTGCCTTCACTTACGGGAAGTGCTGGCGCCTCTTTAGATGTGCAAAATACCGAAGGCCAGTTGGCTAATGGAGAGACTCGAATTGCTAATGGTGCAGAAACGAGGCGGTACAACGCAGCAGTTAATTTAAATTATACGCTTTTTGATGGGCTTGGTCGTTTGTACAACTACAAACGCTTAAAAGAGACCTATCAATTATCGGCTTTAGAGGCCAGACAAACTATAGAAACAACTCTTTTACAGTTGTTTACCATTTACTATTCGGTAGCACAATTTCAAGAGAATATCAGTGTGTTGGAGGCCGTTATTAGGGTTTCAGAGCAGCGTTTAAAACGCGCTGAATACCAGTTTGAATATGGGCAGACGACTAAGTTAGAGGTGCTTAATGCTGCTGTAGATTTACGTAACGATAGTATTAATTTAATCACAGCAACCCAACAACTTAGAACCGCCAAGCGGGATTTAAACGTTGTATTAGGTCAAGACTCAAACCAAGCCATTGCGGTAAATGCTGTAGTGCATTTTTTTAAGCAGTTGGATAAGGATGCACTTGTAAAGCAGGTGAAAGTAAATAACGTACGATTGCTGCAAGCCCAACAACAGCTTAAGATTCGTAAATTTGACATAAAGACGCAAAAGGCTCAGTTTTTACCCACATTAGGTTTAACGGGAAGTTATGGATGGAATGAAGTGTCTAATAATAGTCCTTTGGCTTTTTTATTACAAAACACCAATTCTGGATGGTCGGGAGGGTTAAACCTGCGTTGGAATTTATTTGATGGTGGTACTACAGCTACGAGAACAAAAAATGCAGCAACTCACCTAGAGATACAGGCATTGCAAAACAAGCAACTTTTAAACGATGTCTATCGAAATTTTAATAATGCTTGGGATGTGTATCAAAATCAATTGTACATTTTAGAGCTTCAAAATACGACTGTCACCACGGCTCAGTCCAATTTTGACAGAACAAAAGAACAGTATAAACTGGGGCAAGTCAATTCTATTGCTTTTAGACAAGCACAAATTAATCTAACCAATGCCGAATTGCGGAGAAATCAAGCCAAATACCAGGCTAAAATTTCAGAGCTTGATGTCTTAAGAATAGCAGGAGATTTACTGAATATCGATATTTGAAAAAAATAAATGTTAAAATTTAATGCATTTTATCGATAAAAATAGTTTTTCATCTAATAAGATGCTAGATTCGCTTAAAATTAATCCCCAAGCACCTCAAATATGAAAAGATTTCGACTTACCCTACTTAGTTTAATAACTGCCGTATCTGCATTTGCAAATATTTCCAATATAGAAAAAGAAGCTTTAGTTGCTTTGTATAAAAGTACAGAGGGTACCGCATGGAATACCTCTTGGGATATAAATGCGCCAATTAGTACTTGGGCAGGTGTTACTATAGAAAATGATCATGTGGTGGCATTGAATTTACCTTTTAATAATTTAAATGGGACATTACCTGTTTCTATTGGAAATTTAACGCAGCTCAAGAAATTGAACTTAGGATTTAATGGGATACATGGTGTAATTCCAGAAGCTATAGGGCGTTTAGTACACTTAGAATCTTTGGAGCTATTTATGAACAAGTTTGAAGGAGACATACCTCAAGCCATTGGAAATTTAAAAGCGTTAAAATCTTTAAAATTATACAGTAATAAATTAACAGGGCAATTGCCTGTCACGTTAATGAAATTAACACAGCTTGAGGAATTACTTTTAGGAAGTAATTTTATAACAGGAGAAATTCCAACCGAGATAAAAGCTTTAAAAAAACTAAAGCGCTTTAGTGTAATGGATAACAAAATGCAAGGTAACATCCCTGTAGAAATTGCACAATTGACAGATTTAGAAGAACTACTACTTTCTAGTAATGCCTTTACAGGCGCTTTACCTATAGAGTTTATAAACTTATCTAAGTTAAATACAATGATGGTAAGTGATAACAATTTAAATCAAGATTACGTGAGCAGTTCAGGTAAAACGCCACCTGTACTAATGACGATAGATCCCCAAAATACTACCGCAACGATGGACATTGAAAAAGAATAATTATTTTAAATAATTGTTGGTGAAAAAGGATGTATGGAAATGCATCCTTTTTTATATTTATAGAATGATAGAACACCCATTTACATGCCCACACTGTTGGGAAACCATTACAATGTTACTAGACGATTCTGTATCAGAACAAGATTATATAGAAGATTGCGAAGTGTGTTGCAACCCTATCCACGTACATGTGAAATTTTATAATACCGAATTAACAGAATTTCAAGCAACTAGCATCGAACAGTGATTTTTTTTCCTTTTATATAGTTGGTATATCCAAAAAGGGTTGTATATTTGCAGTCCGAAACAATAAGGTCGGCATTATGAACCGAAAGTTAAAAGCTAAGTTTAGCGTTTCGATATTACATCGCGGGATAGAGCAGTAGGTAGCTCGTCGGGCTCATAACCCGAAGGTCACTGGTTCGAGTCCAGTTCCCGCTACTAGCAATGACAAGGGTTTCAAGAAATTGAAGCCCTTTTTTTATGCTTTGGGTATCACATTATTTTTTATTTCGAGAGCTTGAAGAATCAATGTAAAGTTCAATAATATGCTAGGAGGAGGCAACGGTTTGCCGCTTTCTATACTTTTAATGTAATCACTTATCGCAGTTTCATTAAATAAATATTGTGACAGCTCATTTCGTATATATCTGCCATTGTAGATTCCTGTTAAAGCTAAATTAATTGCTTCAAGAATAGTCGATTTTCCTGCTTCATTGTCACCTACAATGATATTGAGACTGCTGTTTAGATGAATTGTAAATTTATCTTTGAAGCCTTTAAAACTTTTAATTACTGCTTTTATAATTTTCTTAGAAACTAATTTTACTCTAAATTATCTATCAATCCAGCTTGTAACTCTTTAAGTATTTGAACGGCATATTCTAAATCCCAATCTTTGCTTTTTGCCCAATCTTTAGCAATCGCTGAGTTTTTGGGATCATCTACATTATCATTTATAGTATTTAAAATACGCTCTTTTATAGCTTCAGAAACATTTAAAAACTGGCTTGCTTTTCTACCTAATACTCTAGCTGCAATTTTGAGTTGATCCAAATCATCTTCTTCAGGGAATGTATCATTATGGTGTTCAACGATTTCATCAAAATTATAATCGAAATAATGCTCTACAATTCTCAAAATATCGTACAGGTCGTTATCTCGTTCTTCTGGTCGGTCACTCCAGGCAATTAGTTTTAAAATAACCATCCCTTGAAGTGACGGAATTTGCAAGGACTTTTCTTCAATTTCTATGGTTTCAGTTTCTTGTAGGACTTCTCTAAAACCCAAAACGTGCAAACCAGTATAACGCTCATTGAATTGTATGGTGAATTTTTCTTCAATTTCTCCAAAAGGTAATAGGTCAATGGCAATATTGAATTTGTCGTGATATAGAGTCCAAGGTGCTTCTACTTTGTTAAATTCGTGTTTAAGAAGTTCTTCAACTACAGCTTCAAACTCTTTTATTGAGGATATCATTATTGCAAAATCAATATCTTTTGTTCCTCTACTTGGTTTAATACCTTCTTTCAACAATTCTAAAGCGACTGCACTGGCTCCAATGAGATAGTATGGTATATTTAGTTTTACCAACACATCATCGATACAGTTAAAAACTTCTTTAAAATAAGGTATTGCTAATTCCTTATAAGTTTGGTTTGATTTGCTCATTGAAAATTATGTTCGCAGTTTCTTTGCTTCTTTTGTCATTGCCAATCATTAATTCTGCATATACCAATACTGCGGGTACTGTATGTTCGATTAATTTTTTATTCCAAAAAAAGTCATACACCCAAATATTACCTTCATTGTTAGGTATTAATCTATAATTTAGCATCAAGTCTTTTACCGTTTCTTTGGTGTATACAATAAACTTTTCTGGGCGCAAATGCGTTGTTATCAAATCTGCTGCAGGTTCACCTCCCCAAACAGTTTTATCTGGATTGAGCTGTATCTCTCTCCAATCTTGATTTTCATTCTGAAACTTAAAACGTTGCTTGAAAATAGTTGGTTTTAAGGTTTGCTCAAATTCGGTAATCCACTTATTGAGGAGTTCCTTGTAATCATTAATTAAATATTCATTTTTATTTAATTTTAAGATAAAGTTGGTTTCCAGTAGCCCATTTATAATTAACGGAATGTTTCCTAAAGCTACTTCTGTTATCTCAGCAATTTCTCTTTGGGTATTATTGATTAACTGTGGATTCAATAAAAAATGAAATATAACTTTAAGCCCCGTTTTGGTAAAAGCTCTATTACCTTTATCTTTTTTAGTCTTAGTTGTCTTATTAGTGTCTATATATAGAAACACATCTTCTTGATTGATATAGACGTTTCCATTGCCTTCTAAGTAATTGACGTTATGCTCACGTAGTTCTTTTTTAACCTTTGGAAATAGCTTTTCAGCAACCAACAGGAAGTTTTTAAATTCATTATTATAATGGAGAATATTGAGTAATTGATGATTTTTAACGTCTTTCTTAATTTCAACAAATAGAAACATTCTTTTACTATTAAGAGTTATATGTAACTCGCCGTCTATGACAGTATTTTTATTGTTGGCAATCGTTTTCCAGTCCCAAGTAATTGGGATGTCTTTTTCTAAATTATGAATTGCATTATTTAAAATATCTAATTCAGTCATTCTAAAAACTTTTTTGTTCATTTTTACAAACTGTTCATTATTCGTGAACAATAAATAAATATGAACAAATATACATATTTTATTGATTAACTATCTATAAGTTAATCTCAATAAATTAAAGAATTAATCTAATTAGCAAATTAAAAATACCTATGAAATTTGACATCAGAGAAGTCTGTTAAACACTTTGTTGGGTTCATAACCCGAAGGTCACTGGTTCGAGTCCAGTTCCCGCTACTAGCAATGACAAGGGTTTCAAGAAATTGAAGCCCTTTTTTTATGACTACTGTCCCGTTCTAAAATAACGATGGATTACTTTTTGATGTATAAAAATTTTAAATTGCCCTCTGGTTATTAATATTTTTTACAAATGTTTCTATCCCATTAATTCCGCTTTCTGTAATCATTTTAATAAAAGCCGAACCAATAATGGCGCCTTTAGCTTTTGCTGTTGCCTGATTAAACGTTTCTGCATTGTTAATTCCAAAACCAATGATTTGAGGGTTTTTTAAATTCATGGCTTCTATTCTCTTAAAATAACTTTCCTGCATAGTTCCAAAACCTAAAGTAGATCCTGTTACACTCGCTGAACTTACCATATAAATAAAACCATTAGAAACACTATCTATATAATGAATACGTTCTTCACTAGTTTGTGGTGTGATTAAAAATATATTAATCAATCCAAACTTTTCAAATATAGCTCTGTAATGTTCATCATATTCTGCAACTGGTAAATCTGGAATAATTAAACCATCGATTCCTAATTTTGCACACTTTTCGCAAAAGGCTTCCATGCCATATTGTAGTATTGGATTAAAATATCCCATAATAATTAGTGGTATGCTTACAGTTGCTCTTATGCCTTCCAATTGTTCTAACAACTTTCTTGTTGTCATTCCATTTTTTAAAGCCACTGTAGAGCTTTCTTGAATCGTTGGCCCATCTGCTAATGGATCACTAAAAGGCAGCCCAATTTCAATCATATCTACCCCATTATCTTCTAGTTGTTTTATAATAGTAGTGGTATCATTTACAGCAGGATATCCTGCTGTAAAATATATAGACAATATATTTTTGTCTTCACTTAATTTCTTGTTTATTCTATTCATGTTGTATAAAATAATTTAGTTTTTAATCCGCTTTATTAATACTTTCAAATTATAACTTGAAATAATCTATATATGTATTCAAATCTTTATCTCCTCTTCCAGAAAGGCTAATTACTACAATATCATCTGGTTTAAATTTCTTTTGATGAAGTACTGCTAAGGCGTGAGCGGTTTCTATTGCTGGTATAATACCTTCTAATTGAGAAATTTCTAAACCTGCCATCATTGCATCATCATCTGTAACCGAATAAAATTCGGCTCTACCTGTATGCGCCAAATGCGAATGCATGGGGCCTACCCCTGGATAATCCAAACCTGCTGAAATTGAATAGGGCTCTGTGATTTGTCCGTCATCAGATTGCATTAATAAGGTTTTACAGCCATGAATAACACCTTCTTTGCCTAGTTTACTTGTTGCAGCACTTTCTCCACTACCAACGCCTTTACCTGCCGCTTCTACAGCAATAATACCTACTTTAGGTGTATCTAAAAAATGATAATATGCTCCTGCTGCATTACTTCCGCCTCCTATACAAGCTATTATATAATCTGGGGTTTCACGTTTCTCTTTTTTGACCAATTGCCATTTAATTTCTTCTGAAATTACACTTTGAAAACGAGTTACCATATCTGGGTAAGGGTGTGGCCCTATGGCAGAACCAATAATATAATGTGTGTCTACTGGATTATTGATCCAATCCCTAATAGCTTCATTCGTTGCATCTTTTAAGGTCCTACTACCTGATTTTGCGGGTCTAACTTCTGCTCCAAGCATTTTCATACGCGCTACATTAGGTGCTTGACGTTTGATATCAATTTCTCCCATATAAACGATACATTGAATTCCCATAAGTGCACATACCGTAGCTGTTGCCACCCCATGTTGCCCAGCCCCTGTTTCTGCAATAATTCTATTTTTACCTAATTTTTTAGCTACTAATATTTGACCAATAGTATTGTTAATTTTATGCGCCCCTGTATGATTTAAATCTTCTCTTTTTAAATATACTTTAGTGTTGTATTTTCTTGATAATCGCTTTGCTAAATACAAAGGACTAGGTCTCCCCACATAATCTTTAAGCAATTGATTAAATTCTACCTTAAAATCGGGTTGGTCCATTATTTTTAAATAATTAGACCGTAATTCCTCTACGTTTGGATATAACATTTCGGGGATATAAGCCCCTCCAAAATTTCCGTAATATCCTTTTTCATTAACGTGATAATTCATCTTTTCTAGCTGTTATATGTTTTATGAAAGTTACTTTATACATGACAAAAATTAATTTTTATCAAAATGTCTATTTAAGCGCAATAGAAGACCTTTTACATTCGATTTTTAGACCTAATTTATTTTTTAATTCCCCTTTTTTCTAATAACTAAAATCGTGTATCCAAAAAATGATTGTACTTAAGAACATCTGGGTATTATAAATTAAGCTTAAGGGGTTTCTATTACAATTGATTTATAAATTCGATAGCACTTTGAGCTGGGTCGTTTGTTTTCATAAAGTTTTCTCCTATTAAAAACCCTTTATAACCGTATGTCTTCAACGTTTTTATTGTATCAATCTCACTAATTCCACTTTCAGAAACTTTTACAAATTCATCTGGAATTAGAACACTTAAATCTTTACTTGTTTTTAAATTGACTTCAAATGTTTTTAGATTTCTATTATTAACACCCAACATGTCTAACGAAGGCATTACTGCTTTTTCTAATTCCTCTTGGTTATGTACTTCTAACAAGACCTCTAAACCCAATCGTTTTGCAAATTCAGAAAGATGTTTAATATCAGATCGTGTTAAACATGCGGCGATTAATAAACAAGCATCTGCTCCGTATGCTTTTGCTTCTACTAATTGATATTCGTCAATAATAAATTCCTTACGTAGTAAGGGCAAGCTACTATTAGCTCTAGCGATTAACAAATCGTCTAAAGCCCCTCCAAAATATTTGCTATCTGTCAACACAGACATCCCAGAAGCTCCAGCTATTTCGTAACCTTTAGCCACATCCCAGACATTACATTTTTGATTAATCACGGCTTTTGAGGGAGATCTTCTTTTGTGTTCTGCTATTATTCCTGTTTCGCTATTGCTAAGTGCTTTTGTTAACGATACTGTTGGGCGTTCAAAAAGCACAAATTGTTCCAGCTGTTTTACAGGGACTAATGCTTTTCTGAAATTAATCTCTATGCGCTTATCTGATATTATTTTATCCAGTATATCCATACTTAATTTTGGATTTGTATGTTATTTATAGGTTAATTGAGGGCCTTTAGTTGATTAAACACTTCTAAGCTTTTGCCACTTAATAAACTTTCTTTAGCTTTTTCAAAACCAGCTTTAGGAGTTATGTTTAGTACTGTAGCTATTGCCATTCCAGAATTTGCACAAACGACATTGTTTTGTGCTTCTGTGCCCTTTCCGCTTAATACATCTACAAATATTTTAGCAGACGACGCTATAGACGTGCCGCCATAAATATCTGATTGTTTAAGTTTATCTAACCCAAAATCTTTAGGTGTTAGCATCGTTTCTGTATGCCTTGTAATAGTCTTTGTAGCACCAGTTAATGAGATTTCATCATACCCATCTAGCGCATGTAATATGGTAAAGTTTTTAGTTCCGTTTTGGTACAGGTACCCATACATACGTGCTAACTCTAAATTAAAAACCCCTACCATTTGATGTGTTGGTAATGCAGGGTTTACCATAGGCCCCAACATGTTAAAAAATGTTTTCACCCCTAACTCTCTTCGTATTGGTCCTATAGTTTTCATTGCTGGGTGAAATAATGGCGCATGCAGTATACAAATCCCCGTTTTATCTATGCTTTTAGTTAAAAAATCTTTATTGTTACTAAATTTAATCCCTAAGTGTTTCATAACGTTAGAACTACCACAAACTGAAGACACCCCATAATTACCGTGTTTGGTGACTTTAATTCCTGCTCCTGCTACAACAAATGATGCTAATGTTGAGATATTAAATGTATCCTTTCCATCTCCTCCTGTACCACATAAATCTATTGGGTTGTATTCGCTTAAATTTACTGTAATACAAAGCTCTAATAAGGCATCTCGAAAGCCTTCCAACTCATCTATTGTTATGCTACGCATCATAAAAACGGTAAAGAATGAGGCGATTTGGTTCGCTTTATAATTTCCACTAGAAATATTTATTAAAATATCTTTTGCTTCTTGCTTACTCAGTACTTCATGATTAATTAATCTGTTTAATATATTTTTCATGTTTATTTTGTTTGCGAATTGCTTTTTATATGGAATAGTACCAATTAATTTTATAAAATTTACAACCTGAACTTAACTCTTAAACTCTTAAATCTAGTTCAGATGTATGCCACTAATTATTCACCCAATTTTTTAACATCTTCATGCCATCTGGTGTTAACACAGATTCTGGATGAAATTGAACTCCTCTTACATCAAACTCGCGATGGCGTAAAGACATTATTTGAGAATTCTCATCTAATGACGTAATTTCTAAACTATCTGGGAATCCATCTTTAGCGACTACCCATGAATGGTACCGACCTACTTCAAATGACTTCTCCAGCCCTTCAAACAATAAATCATCATTAACTAGAGTATCTATTTTTGTAGCTACCCCGTGGTATACCTGATCTAAATTTTGTAGTGTACCCCCAAAAACTTCTCCTATAGCCTGCTGCCCCAAACACACGCCAAATATGCTTTTTGTTGCGCCATATTTTTCAATAATTGGTTTTAATAAGCCCGCTTCATCTGGTATGCCTGGCCCTGGAGAAAGTAGAATTTTATCAAATGTTTCAACTTCATCTAAACTCAATTGGTCATTACGTTTTACTGTAACGTTACAATTTAAATCTTCCAAATAATGCACTAAGTTGTATACAAATGAATCATAATTATCTATAACTAATATTTTTTTCATATTTCAAAAAGGTATTAATGCAAGTGTTTAAACTTTTTTGATTGAAGCGAAAAACGACTAATTTTTATTTATTTTGAAGGCTTTTTTCTTTTCATAGTCACGCTACGAAACTAAAAAAAAGCAAAAAAGAGATAAATAGAAGCATTTTGCAGTCCATTGAAAAAAGTTTAAATCACTTCATAGTTTAAAATAGTTTAACGAGGTACTCAATGTCTATAGTCTTATTTTACATTCTACGTTATATCACTGCTATTCTGCTGTTATTTTTTGATATAAACTCTTATATTTCCTCAGCAAACTTTAAAGCCTTTGTTAAAGCTTCTAGTTTGTTGTAAACTTCTTGCAATTCGCTTTCCTCATTACTTTCTGTAACCAAACCAGCACCCGCTTGCCAATGCAAACGGTGGTTTTTACTTAAAAAAGTACGAATCATTATGGCATGATTAAAGTTGCCTTTAAAGTCCATAAAGCCAATAGCCCCTCCATAAAATTCACGATTAATAGTCTCGTATTTATCAATAAGCTGCATAGCCTTATGCTTTGGAGCGCCGCTTAATGTACCTGCAGGAAATGTATCTGCGACTACTTGCATTGTAGAACTACTTTTAAGTTTTTTGCCAGTTACTTTACTCACTAAATGTATAACATGACTGTAAAACTGAATTTCTCGGTAACGCTCTACACTTACATCACTGCCATTACGGCTTAAATCGTTGCGAGCTAAATCTACTAGCATAACATGTTCGCTATTTTCTTTAGGATCTAATGCTAGCTTTTTTGCCAAAGCGGCATCTTTTTCATCATCTCCTGTGCGCTTATATGTTCCAGCTATAGGATGTATCTCGGCAATACCATGATCTACTACTAATTGCGCTTCGGGCGAACTTCCAAAAATTTTAAAATCACCATAATCGAAATAAAATAAATATGGGGACGGATTAACAATTCGCAATGCGCGATACACATTAAATTCGTCGCCTTTAAATTGTTGTGAAAACCGTTTTGATAATACGAGCTGAAATACATCGCCTCGCTGGCAATGTTTTTTGGCTATAGCTACATTTTCTTTAAAGGTTTCATCATCTATATTACTGGTAATTTCTCTTATTGACTCAAATGTATAGGATGCAAAGTTTTTTACCTTTAATAAAGCTTCTATTTCACTTATATTATTTTCTGTATTATAAGTATGCGAAAAAATAAAAGCCTCATCATTAAAATGATTGATCACTATTACGTTTTGGTATAACGCATAATATATATCTGGAATGTCTAATTTATTAGGTTTCTGACTAATTTCAACATTTTCGAAATACCGAACAGCATCGTAAGATATGTATCCAAATAATCCGTTATTTGTAAACTTAAAATTATGCTCATCTGTTTTAAACGCTCCTCCAAATGCTTCTATAACATTTGGGATATCGGACTCTGATAGTATTGCTGTTGTATGAACACGTCCATCTGGATAAACTTGAGTTATAGTTTCATTTTTTATGGTAATACTTGCTATTGGATTACAACATATATATGAAAAACTATTGTCAGATGAATGGTAATCACTGCTTTCTAATAATAAGCTATTTGGAAAGCGATCTCTAATCTTTAGATACACACTTACGGGCTTAATGGTATCTGCAATTATTTTTTTGTAACTAGTTTTAAGCTGATAATTCATAGCGTCTTAATGTTTTTTTCTAAATATTTGACCTCTAGAAATAATCTCTACTTGGAGATTATAAATGAATTTATCTTGACTTTTTATGCTCCCTAAAGAAGGCATGAAATTCACCTCTTATTTCATCACATTTTCAGTTACACATAAAAAGTCAGGATAAGTTCTATTTCAAAAATCAATTAAAATAATTTTTCATTCTTAATGAAGAATTGTTAAATCATCGGGATATATACTTTCTGTAATTCGTTTCTTTTAAACTATTGAATATGTACAGATGATTTTACGTTATTCTAAAGGTATACCTCAGTTTAAGGTAACTGTGCAATTAAGAAATGATTGCTTCATGTTGTATTGATTTCTCTTGTAAGATTTTGACTGATTTTTTAATATCTCTTATGCAGTGTTCTATAATCGTCATATCTGTTTTGTGATGTAGAATACAGACGCGATTTACAATACCTATATTTGGCAACGCAGTGGTTGTGATATAGGTATTACCTTGTTCGCAAATGAGCTTACATAAATCTCGATTTAACTGGTCCTCATTTGTAGTATTTAATTGTTTAAATTTAAAAATTACAATAGGGATACAACTATCAAACTTAATAAGCTCTATTTGATTTATGTTTTCTAAATGATGAGCCAAATACACTGCTAAATCTAGCTTTTGGTTCAAACTTTTTTCAAAACCTGATAACCCATGCATTTTCATTGGTAACCATATAGAGAGCCCTCTTGTTTCTCGTGATAATTCTGGGCCATAATTACAAAAATCTACCATCTCATCATCTGTAGAAAAACCTGGTAAATAACTAGAATTCGATATTTCAAAAGTGTTACGCAACTTCTTTTTATCCTTAACCAATAAGGCGGCTGTACCATGAGGTAAAAAAAGTGATTTATGGGCGTCTACAGATATTGAATCGGCTAACTCTATACCTTTTAACATTTGTTTGCCGCGTTTCGTAATGGCAAAAAAGCCACCTAAGCAAGCATCTACATGCAACCAGATGTCTTGTTGCGAACAATACTCGTGAATTCTTAATAAATCGTCTACAGACCCTGTATTAGTGGTGCCTGCGGTTGCCACAACACACAATGGTACCAAGCCACGTTTTTTATCTGCTTCTATTAATGTAATAAGATGTACGACATCTATAGATAAATTATCATCTACATCTACCAGCTGTATTTGGTCTTCGTTTAACCCTATCATTTTTGAGGCCTTTTTTATGCAGAAATGACTTTGTGACGAAGTATATACCCTGTACTTGCTTATTTGAGTATAATCTACTTGATTTTTGGCACACAACAGCCCCATAAAATTCGATAAGGAGCCACTTGTTGTAAGATAGCCAAACGCCTCATTGCTATATCCTATAATATTACAAAACCAATGAATCACATTAGATTCTATTTGTGTTAGTCCAGGAGAGGCAATCCATACCCCAATAAAACGATTTAAGGCACGCGTAATAAATTCTCCTACACTAGATTGAAATAATCCTCCAGAGGGCACATGCGCCATAAACCCTGGGTGAGTATGTACCGTTCCATTGGTAATAACATGGTTAAAAATCTCATCTAATAGAATACGAAAATCTGTTGCTTTTTGAGGTGGGGTATACTCCCTAAGGTATTTCGATATATTTTTACCTTCTGTGTATTTTGATGTATTATCAGAATCAAAAACATAGGAGACAGCTTGCTCTCGTTCTTCTATTTTTTTGAAATGATTAAATAAATAATCAATACTCGTTTGTATTAAAGCTCGCGAATCTTCCAATGGCAAATTAATATCTTCCATTTTTAATTTGCACTTTTTTACGTAAGCTGCTACGATTTCTTTTTGTTGGCTATGAATATCGTATAACGCGTATATGTCTTCTAATAATTGATTATTCTTTTCATATTGATCTACAGCTGTTTTGTAAGGAATATTTGTAAATGCAATTAAATAATACAATGGAACAAATTTATCGGAATGGTATTTATGTAATTGACGTTCTATGTTTCGCTTAACGAGTACATCTTTGTTTTCTATGTGTTTAGATAATTCTTTGAGGTTGTATTCTGATAATCTAGAAATTGTATCGCAATTAGAAAGTCTCGCTTTAGAGTATTTCTCGAAAACTTCTGTTAGATTAGACTCAAAATCATGAAGCTTAGGGCATGAAGCATCAAACAACTTAAAAAATTCGCCTACATCTTCAAAACCACAATTTGTACCTTGCCCATAAAAGGGCACCATTGTATGAGCTGCATCTCCAAATAAAATTGTTTTTCCGCAATGGTAAGGTGTACATCGTATGGTTTTTAACCTAGAGACTTTATTTTTAAAAAAATCGTTATACAATTCTGGGATATATTCTAATGTATCTGGGAAATATGTATCGAATAAATGCTTAACATCTTCATTGTTTTTTAGGTATTTAAACGAAGGGATATCCTTCGATTTAGATTCCATAGGCATGAATAATGTCGTTGTATAGGTTTTATCTCTATTGGGTTGGGCTAGTAATACAAAATTGTTACGAGGCCAAATATGTAACCCATGCGTCTCACTTTCTTTACAATTATGGGCATCGTTATTAGCTATTAAAGCGTAATCTTTACGTGCAGTCATTGGCATATTTAATTCTACATAGCCATGAGTTGCAGCAAATTTATGAACAGACATATCTACATTTGCCTTTTTTGATATTGCTACACGAACAGAACTATTAGACCCATCGCAACCAACAATTACATCTGCTTTTACTTTTTTAATAATTCCTTGCGACAACAGTGTTATAACACCTTTTTCTGGTTTCACCTTTATGGATTCATGTTCAAAGCAAACTTCAATCCCAGCCTCCTCTGCTTTTTCTAGTAGTAAATTACTAACGATCTTTCGTGGTATGGATAATATGTGATGGCTTTCATTTAAGCCATAGGGTTGATAAGAGATCGTTTTGTCAACATGATGAATAACTCTTTGTGGCATTGGCACCCCTTTTTCATAGAGTGCATTTACTAATTCTGAGCTAAGGTTGCTTAATCCCCTATAAGATAAGGTTAGATTAAACGATCTGCCAGCAACTGCAGTTGCTGTTCTAGGGTCAATTGTTTTTTCGTAAATGGTAACTTCTGCACCACGCTTTGCAAACTCAAGAGCTGCAAAGCAGCCTATAGGTCCTGCTCCAACTATAACTACTTTCATAATATTATTATGTTTAAGATGTTGTACGATCTAGCATTTTTTCTACGGTTTGCCTTGTAGTTTCTAAAGCAGCTTCTTTAGCTTGTGCCACACTATCGGGCGCTCCCAATGTTGGCTCACAAACAATTGAATTAACATTTGTTAAACCAATAAAACCTAAAGCTAGATTCATATAGTTCTTTTGAAAATCTAAGCCTTGCATTTCGGGTGTGCTATAATCTCCACCACTTGTATAAATAACTGTTGCAGACTTCGCCTTAACAATTCCTTTATATCCTGATTCTATAGAAAACTGAAATGTTAACCCTGGCTGTATAATAATATCTATATAATGTTTTAAAATGTAAGGAATACTAAAATTCCACATAGGGACACTAAATAAATAATGATCGGCCTTGTTAAAACGTGCTACTATTTCTTTTACGTCTTCCCATGCCTTAGCCCCAGATGCTGTAGGTTGCTCTCCTTGTAAATGCGCATATTTTGCTTCAATAGTATTATTATTAAATGCTGGTAAATTCTCCTCCCAAAGATCTATTTTATCTATTTCGATATTAGGATCTAGTTTTTTAAGTGTTTTTATATACTCATTAGCGAGAATTATAGATGATGATTTTTCTTTTCTTGGTGATGATTCTATATATAATAAGCGAGACATAATTTTTTGTGTTTTTATATTAATTAAGATGTTATGTTTTGGTGGTGTTCTACTTTATGTTTTACCATAAAAGGGGCCTTGTTTTCTGGAGCCATAAAGAACCCTTGTAATGCAGCTCTGGGTATTGGTTCTAATGATTCCAATTTAAATTTCGATAGCACTTCTATTAGGACAATTTTCATTTCCCTAAGTGCAAAATGTTGTCCAACACAGGTACGGTTTCCTCCTCCAAATGGTGTCCAAACATTACGGTCTGGGCGCTTTTCTACAAAACGTTCTGGAGAAAACGTTTCTGGGCTATCATAGAATTTTGTAGAGCGTTGTAATAAGTACGTACAGTTTACGAGAATGGTGCCTTCTGGTATATGGTACGTTCCTATTTCTAATGTCTGTCTAACATACCTAACGCCATTTAGCGCTGTTACTGGGTGTAATCTTAATGTTTCTTTAATAACAGCATCGCAATAGTTAAGGTTATTTAAATCATTTTTATCTAATACATCTATATCGTCTATGCCTTCAAGCTCTTTTATGAGGTTGTTGTATATTCTTGTATCACTAAAAATGTGTAAGAACACCCAGGATAAGGTATTTGCTGTAGTAGAAAAACCAGTATAAAGCAAACTAAACACTTCATCACGAATAACCTCTCGTGTTAAAGTTTGATCTCCCGCTTTAGCCATTCTAAGTAAAGCGCTTAATAAATCTTCATTTTTAGTGCTGTTCGTGTCTTTTAAATAACCATCTAAACGCTCTTCTACAAAAGATCTAATATTAGCATCGGCACTTAATATGTCTTGCCTAGATTTATCTGAATTTTCTGTCTTAAGCAGCTCAGAACAAATGTATTGCCGTTCTTCTGTAGACATGTTACCGCAAATAACGGTAGTTATTATTTGAGTGGTTAAGTCTTGTAGGCTCAAGAATAATGAGAATTCGGATTTTATTTTCCAATGATTCGTCCACGTTCTTACCTTTTTTTGTATTAAGGGGATATAATCCTGTGCCGAATTTAAT
>CAZLTR010000035.1:0-21704 GCA_964562415.1 uncultured Hyunsoonleella sp.
GAAAATATCGCGTATATGATACCGAAGGAAAACATCTATATCAAATCAATTTTGGACCAAAAGGTAATGGTAAGTTCAAGGACTATTATTACAAAACTGGGGTACTAAAACAAGAAGGTGATTATCAAAATGGTAAAAAAGAGGGCGAATGGTGCAACTATAACGCTCAAGGCGAATTAACGACAACGGTGCATTATAAGCAAGGCATTATCGTAAAATAAAGCCTTATTACGACTGCCATATTACCAGTTACAAATCAAAGTTTTCGTCTGAAAGTAACAGCCTTACTATAAACTATTTTTAATTACCTGCCAAGGTTTTGAGTCCATGGCTTCGGTAGCGGTTTACCAAACCAAACTGCGTAAAACTTTTGATTGATATTTTTAAAATTTACACACTTGGTGAGATACTACCACATTTAGACTAATTATACTTCACTTTTCTAAGAATGCGCATTACTTCCTTGTATTGGGCATATATGCGTTGCCCTTGCGCTTTAAGATAAGGCTTCGCCTCTTGCAACTTATCAATAGAAGAGCTAAAATCGTTGAGGAAACAAATTAGGTAGGTAGAGGGCAGAACATTTAAATCGGCTTGTTCTTTTAAACTTAAAGCAAGTCCTTTTTTCAACTTTTCTAAAAGCGCATTATTGGTATTATACACATGGTGCAATGTTCTTTTATTGTATTGAGGAGGCTCAAACAACAGCTGCGTCGCGATGGTATAACTGGCATTATTCTCAAAATGAATTACAGTTTCTTCTAAAGGGTAATACTTGTAATTATTTTGAAAACCGAGATTCACGTACTCTACAATCTTAAACCTATCTTCTGTTATGCTTATAGACACCTCATCTAAAGCAGAAAAAAATAGACGCACCTGCTCGTTAATTAGCTCTATATCTACTCTGGAATAAAATACCTCTTCTTTTACAGTTTTCTTTAATCCCGCCCAACACACCACAAAATATTCTTTAAATACCTTGTATTGTGCATTAAAGGTTTGCCGTTTATCCATAAAATCCATCACCCCATTAAGCGTGTACTCTATATTGTTTTGCGCATTACTCTCTATAGCTGCTACAATTTTAGAATTTACATCTTCTACAGTGCTTTTAAACACCTTTGGCATGCTAATACTCCCTTCTCTAAAAAACACGGCCCCGCCGTAATACTTCCATATATTTTTACGCAAAGACGTGAGTTGCCCCGAAGAACGAATAGTGACCAAACCTACCACTTTAGCATCAGGCAAGTGTGGAAACGAAATGTTTTCATATTGCACAATGGGCGGATGGGTTAGGTAGGCATTGATTAAATTTTGAATCTTACTGTCATCAAAAAAATCAACCCCTATAATGGCATTATCTGCATCGTTAACCCCAATCACGATATACGAATTGTTCTTTGGGTTGCTGTTAGACAGTGCGCAAATATGTTTTAAAAACTTAGCCTTCCCTTCTTTTTGCCCAATATCTATCCTTAGCTTTTTATCGTAAAAACTATTCTCATCATTATGAGCTAAAAGGTGTTTAATAAGTAAACGCTTGTTAATCATAGACACAGCAGCAAGGCTAGTTCATTTTTTAATACATAAAACGGGAAGATACTATAAACATTTTCTATTCGCCTTAAGCCTCTTTATGCACGGTCACAGAATTGGCTTGAGCCGTACAAAACATGAGTACATCTGCAATATTAACATGTGGCGGTCTCGATACTGCAAAATAAATAACCTCTGCAACATCTTTAGCCTTTAAAGCCTCAAAACCAGAATACACTGTATTGGCTTGAGTCCCGCCTTTAAAGCGCACCTTAGAAAATTCTGTTTCTACCATACCAGGATTCACAGCACCTACTTTTATACCGTAAGGATTTAAATCGATGCGCATCCCTTCAGTTATTGCTAAAACGGCATGTTTACTTGCACAATATACATTTCCCTTAGGGTACACCTCTTTGCCCGCAGAAGACCCTATATTAATGATTTGCCCCGATTTTCGAGCAGTCATTTGCGGGATAATTGCCTTACTCACATACAGTAACCCTTTTACATTAATGTCCATCATGGCTTCCCAGTCTTCTGTATTGCCCTCTTGTATAGGGTCTAGACCGTGCGCATTCCCTGCATTATTTATAAGGATATCGATATGTTTAAACGTTTCAGGCAAACCCGCAATAGCTTCTTGCGTAGCCTGCTTATCACGCACATCAAAATTAAGAATATGCACGTCTGTTAAACGCTCTAAAGCTTCTTTTATAGTTTCTAGTCTATTCAATCGTCTACCGCATAACACAAGACGTAGGCCTTGTTTTGCAAATTCGTACGCTGTCGCTTCTCCAATACCACTGGTTGCCCCAGTTATAAATGCTGTTTTCGTCATTTAATCCGTTCTATTTTTAATTGGTTTAAAAATACTAAAACAATTAGTACCATTTTAATTTTATCAAATGCGAATACATTTTCCTCTCATTTAATAACATTCCACTTCCTATTTAAGACAATCTTATCATAATTAATGGTTAAAGTCTCATACAACTGCAATTTGTTTGCTTTTTTTAACCAATCTTTAACAGATTCCAAATAAAAAAATTGACATTTTGCAATGCTAAAAAAATAGAGCGTACATTCGAGCTTTAAAACTTAAAACTAATGGAAGAAACAGGTACAGTTGATATTAAGTCTATAAACGAGAAAATTGAAAAGGAAAGTGCTTTTGTAGACTTGCTAACTTTAGAAATGAATAAAGTTATTGTAGGACAAAAATACATGATAGAACGTTTATTAATTGGACTACTAGGTCGAGGACATATTCTTTTAGAAGGTGTACCAGGTTTGGCAAAAACATTAGCCATTAATACGTTATCACAAGCCGTAGATGGGAGCTTTAGCCGTATACAATTTACACCAGATTTATTACCTGCAGATGTTACGGGGACATTAATCTACAACATGAAAGAGAATGATTTCTCTATAAAAAAAGGGCCTATTTTTGCCAATTTTGTTCTGGCAGATGAAATTAACAGAGCGCCAGCAAAAGTACAGTCTGCCCTTCTGGAAGCCATGCAGGAAAAACAAGTCACTATTGGTGACGAAACCTTTACCTTAGATAAGCCTTTTTTAGTAATGGCGACCCAAAATCCTGTAGAGCAAGAAGGCACCTACCCTTTACCAGAAGCACAGGTGGATCGTTTCATGCTAAAAACAGTTATTGACTACCCTAAATTAGAGGAAGAGCAACTTATCGTAAGAGCCAATTTAAAAGGCGCTTTCGAAAAAGTAAACTCTGTAGTCTCTCTAGACCAAATTAGATCGGCACAACAAACGGTTAGAGAAGTTTATATGGACGAAAAGATTGAGAAATACATCTTAGACATCATATTTGCTACCAGATACCCAGAAAAATACAGACTTACAGATTTAAAACCCTTAATTTCTTTTGGAGCCTCGCCTCGTGGAAGTATCAACCTAGCTACAGCAGCTAAATGTTATGCTTTTATAAAACGTCGTGGTTATGTTATTCCTGAAGATGTTCGTGCTGTGGTTTACGATGTGCTACGCCATAGAATAGGCATCACTTACGAAGCCGAAGCCGAAAATGTGACTTCTGAAGACATCATTAATAAAATTGTAAACGAAATTGAAGTGCCATAGATCGTTTTTTTAGTGTTCGACAAGCCGTAAAACGCTGTGAGCGAACACCACCTGAAAATGCGACTAGATATTGTGACTGAAAACTGTTTACTACACAAATGGATACCAAAGAACTACTAAAAAAAGTACGTAAAATTGAGATCAAGACGCGCCGTTTGTCTGATCATATTTTTGGAGGAGAATACCATTCCACCTTCAAAGGTAGAGGTATGACCTTTAGTGAAGTAAGGCAATACCAATTTGGAGACGATGTAAGAAGTATCGACTGGAATGTAACGGCACGCTATAACGAACCCTACATAAAGGTATTTGAAGAAGAACGCGAACTCACCATGATGCTTATGGTAGACATTTCGGGCTCTGAGTTCTTTGGTACCGAACAGCAATTTAAAAATGAAGTTGTTACCGAAATCGCTGCTACTTTAGCATTTTCGGCAACACAAAACAATGATAAAATTGGGTTAATTCTATTTTCAGATCAAGTAGAACTGTTCATCCCTCCCAAAAAGGGGCGTTCGCATGTGCTACGCATTATAAGAGAGTTGATAGAATTTCAACCCGAAAGTAAAAAAACCAATCTCGCGGAAGCCTTAAAATTCTTAACCAATGTTATGAAGAAAAAGGCTATCGTATTTGTATTGTCTGATTTTATTGCAGATGACTACCAACGTACGCTTAAAATTGTTTCGGGCAAACACGATGTTACAGGGATTAGAATCTATGATAAACGTGAAGAAGCGATTCCCAATTTAGGACTTGTACAGATGCAAGATGAAGAAACGGGAGAATACATGTTAGTCAATACGGCGTCTAAAAAAGTACGACAGAACTACGCAGCCTTTTACAAAGATAAAGTCAGTTACTATAAAGACACCTTTTCCAGATCTGGAGCAGGTACAATAGACTGCCGCATCGGAGAAAGTTACGTCAAAAAACTACTGGGCTATTTTAAAAGAAGAGGATAACATACGACCTGTATTTTTTAGAAACAGGGAGCAATTAGATATGAGAAACGAAATAATTAGCACGATACAACATAACAGCCACCAAAGCTTAAGCCTTAAACTTAAAGGCTTGTACTTTGCCATGTTTTGTATTATAACTTTTAGTACTTCGGCACAGGTTACATCGGCTGTAGATTCTACTTCCATTAGAATAGGAGCGCAAGTCACTTATAATATTACTGTAGAAACAGACAGTTCTAATCTGGTGGTATTTCCTGAAGCCAAAAACTTTGGCGCTTTAGAAATTATTAACTCCTACCCTATAGATACCCTAAAAAATGACGCCAAATTTAGTTTGATAAAAAAATATGGTGTCACACAATTCGATTCGGGCACCTATACCTTACCACGCCAAAAGCTCATTATTGGCGATCGCACCGTATTCACAGATTCCATACAAATAGAAGTACGCAACATTGCTATAGATACAACCAAGCAAAAACTGTATGATATTAAACCCATCATTGAGGTGGATAAGACAGGAAGTAACTGGTGGTTATACCTGCTCATCGCAATAGTTTGTATTGCTGCTATTGGAGCTATACTCTGGTGGTTTATATGGCGTGAAAAACCATTAACAGAAGATCAAAAAATCGCACTATTACCACCTTATGACAGAGCAAAACTAGCCCTTAAAAAATTAGATGAAAGCGATTATTTACAGCATGAGGAATTAAAAGATTACTACTCCGAGCTCACATTAATTATTAGAAAGTATTTAGATGAAAAAGTCTATGATCATGCTTTAGAAAGCACAACCGATGAGTTGGTGAGCAGACTACGACTTTTAAAAGAAGGCAACCAGATTGATTTAAGTCCTGAGACCATTAAAAATATTGAAAGCATTCTAAGACGTGCCGATTTAGTGAAGTTTGCGAAATCTGAACCCGATATTGCTTTAGCCGAGTTAGATAGAAACACGATTGATACAGAGATCGATCACGTAAAAGAGGTATTACCAGAACCTACAGAAGAAGAAAAGCTACTTGACGAGCAGTATAGACAAGACCAAGAACGCAAACAAAAACGCAAAAAGGTATGGATTACTGTTGGCATTAGCCTGTTCTTAATTATAGCTACTTTAGTAGGCTTTTCTTTAAAATACGGCTTTAGCTTTGTAAAAGATACCATTATAGGTCATGATAGCAAAGAACTTTTAGAAAGCGAATGGGTAACAAGCCAATATGGTGTTCCTCCTGTTTTTATTACAACACCAAAGGTCTTAAAACGTACCCCACCTCCTATTCCTGAAGAACTCAAAGCGCAGGTAGACATGACTTTGTTTGGCTATGGCAGTCTTTTAGAAGGTTTTAATATTTATGTAACGACCACTACAATTAAAAATTTAGGAGAAAACAAGATCGAATTAGACCAAGTAGCTTCACAAGCCATAACACTTATGGAAAAACAAGGTGTTGCTAATATCATGCTTAAAAACGACAAATTCACCACACCGGCAGGTGCAGAGGGCATAAAAGTTTACGGTACAGCCGACTTCCCTTCTCCTGTTAAAGGTGAAACTTATAAAGGCAATTACACCATGCTTTTATTCAATTCAGAAAACGTTATACAACAGGTATACATCTCTTCTAAATTAGAAGACAGCTATGCAGATCGTATTACAGAACGTATTATAAATTCCGTAGAACTTAAAATTGAAGAGGAGTAATGTTAGAAGGAATTCAATTTTTAAATAAAGAACTATTTTGGTTATTGCTTGCTATACCTGCAGCAATAGCATGGTATGTCTTTAAAAATAAAAAGCAAACAGCCACACTAAAAATGTCTAGCTTAAAAGGTTTTAAGCTAACGGCATCTTGGCTACCAAAGTTAAGACATTTGCTATTTGTATGCCGCTTATTGGCACTAGCATTATTAATTACAGCATTGGCAAGACCGCAATCTGTTGATGTTTCTACAAAATCTAAAACCACAAGAGGTATCGATATCCTTATGGCCATAGATGTTTCAGCAAGTATGCTTGCCAAAGATTTAAAACCAAACCGCCTAGAGGCCTTAAAAAATGTTGCAAGCGACTTTATCAAACAGCGCCCTAACGACAGGATTGGACTTGTGGAATATGCAGGCGAAAGTTATACTAAAACACCTATTACTAGCGACAAAGCTATTGTATTGCGTTCTTTAAAAAGTATCGTTTACAACACCATTATAGAAGGTGGGACAGCCATAGGCATGGGCTTAGCTACAGCTGTAAATAGACTAAAAGATAGCAAGGCCAAAAGTAAAGTCATTATTTTATTGACCGACGGTGTTAATAATACAGGCTTTATAGATCCTAGAACAGCAAGCGAACTGGCTGTAGAATACGGCATAAAAACCTACACCATAGGTCTGGGTACAAATGGTATGGCACTATCGCCTGTTGCTATAGATTCCAGAACGGGGCAATTTCAATACGGCCGCGTTCAAGTTGAAATAGACGAAGCGCTTCTAAAAGAAATTGCAGATGCCACTGGAGGTAAATATTTTAGAGCTACCAATAATAAAAAATTAAAAGAAATTTATAAGGAAATAAATAAACTTGAAAAAACCGAGATAGAGGAGTTTAAGTTCTACAATTACGAAGAAAAGTACCGTCCTTTTGTTCTGCTCGCAGGACTACTGCTACTTTTAGAATTAAGCTTACGCTTTACTGTGTTTAGAAGTTTTGTTTAAAAATGAAGAAGGGTATTATCATACAAGCCAGTTCCAGAAGTAAAGGAAATACCGCTAAAGTTGTCACTCTTTTAAAGGCTGCAACTCACTTTGATAGTATTGATTTAAACACGAAATCTATTGGTCATTTCAATTATGAATTCGAAAACCAAAACGATGATTTCAATCAACTGTTTAAGTCTATTGTTAATACCTATGAGATTTTAATATTTGCAACTCCTGTATACTGGTATACGATGAGTGGTATATTAAAAGTCTTTTTTGATCGCATTTCAGACTTCTTAATCCAAGAAAAAGAAGTAGGTCGAAAATTAAGAGGAAAACAAATGGGGGTTTTAAGTAATAGTGGCGCTAAAATGCCAGAAGGTTTGAATAGCCCTTTTAAAAATAGCGCACACTATTTAGGAATGCACTATATCGGACTAGAACATATCTGTATTGAAAATGACAACATCTCTGATTCAGCCATTAAAAAGATAAATAAATTTGCTTCTAAATGCTTAGAAACAACTGATAACGAATTATAAATTATGTATCAATTAGAAGAAAAAATATGGTTTTGGACTTTGGTAATTATTCCTGTAATTATCCTGTTCTACTTGGTGCTCCAATTGTGGAAACGAAAGGCTCAAAAGAATTTTGCCGACACAGCCTTACTTAAAAGATTAAGCCCAGACAAGTCAATATTTAAATCCATTTTAAAAATAACGTTAATTTGTTTGACCTTTTTATGTTTTGCTATTGCTTTGGTAAATCCTAAAATAGGTACCAAGCTAGAAACGGTAAAACGAGAAGGTGTCGATATTGTATTTGCCTTAGACGTTTCTAAAAGTATGCTTGCCGAAGATATTGCGCCCAACAGAATAGACAAAGCAAAGCAATTAATCACGCAAATTATAAATAACCTTGCCAGTGATAGGGTAGGTATTATTGCCTATGCCGCAACAGCACTGCCGCAATTACCCATTACAACAGATTACGGCTCGGCCAAACTGTTCTTAAACAACATGAACACCGATATGTTGTCATCGCAGGGTACCGCCATAAACGAAGCCATTAAATTATCTAAAACTTATTTTGACGACGAAGAGCAAACCAATAGAGTTCTTATTATTATCTCTGATGGAGAAGACCATAGTGAAGACGCTATAGCTGTTGCAGAAGAGGCTCACGAAGAAGGCATTCGTATTTTCACCATTGGGGTTGGCGCAATAAAGGGTGGCCCTATCCCTTTAAAACGCAACGGCATTGTAACCAGTTACAAAAAGGATAGTAAAGGCGAAACGGTAATTACAAAGCTTAACGAAGAGACCTTAAAAGAGATTGCAGAAGAAGCAGATGGCGCTTACATTAATGGCGCAAACACAGCAAATGTGGTAGAGCAAATTAGAGAAATTTTAAACAAAATGGATAAAACAGAATTTGAAGCGAAACAGTTTGCCGATTTTAAAGATCAGTTTCAATGGTTTTTAGGTTTTGGTGTATTCTTTTTGTTTTTAGATATTTTCCTTTTGGAACGCAAAACAGCTTGGTTGAAAAAACTAAATCTATTCAACGAGAATTTATAATATTTTTAACGGCTTAAACACCACACTTTTTTTAACTTAGAAATACGAAATTGATAGCATGCAAAAGTTAATTTTAAGTATCATAACACTAGTATCTTGCCTTTGCTTTTCCCAACAGGATAAGGCAAAAGCAATCGCAGAAAAAAAGGCCAACAACTACGTTTACGAAGCTAATACTACCGTAAACGAAGATTTTGTCTCTGCTGAAATGGCATACCGCAAAGCCCTATCCCAACAGTCTAGCCATGTTGCTGGACTCTACAATTTAGGACATGCCTATTACAAAGAAGGTAATTATGCAGAGGCCCTTTACCGCCACCAACAAACAGCTAAATTAGCAACATCGAAACCAGAAAAGCATAAAGCCTTCCATAATATTGGAAACATCCTCATGCAGGAAAAAAAATGCAAAGAAGCTGTGGAGGCCTACAAAAATGCATTGCGCAACGACCCGTCTGATGATGAAACCCGATACAACCTAGGCATCGCAAAAGAGTGTGCCAAACAACAGGAAGAGCAAAACAAAGACAACAAGGACGATAAAGACAAGAACGACGACAACAAAGAGGATAAGGACAATAGCGAAGACAAGAAAGACGATAACAAAGACAACAAGGACGACAAGAAAGACGACGATAAAAACAAGAAAGACGGCGACGATAAAGATAAAGACGAAAAGAAAGACGAGGAAAACGATAAAAAAGAAGAGGATAAAAAACCTGAAGACAAAGATAAAAAGGACGATAAAGGCAAAGGCGATAAAGATAAAGAAGAGCAGCAGCCTAAGCCACAACAAGGCCAATTGTCTCCTCAGCAAATCAAGAATTTGTTAGAAGCTATGAATAATCAGGAACAGGAAGTGCAAGAAAAAATGAACCTTCAAAAACAAAAAGGCGTCAAAATTAAAACTGAAAAAGACTGGTAAACCATTACATTTAAACCTAGATGATTTAAATGTTAACCTATAAAACATAAAAGTTATAAAGTACATATCTTTGACAAGATTCAAAATAAAAGTTAACTCCAAGAAATTACTGTAGCGTTGAAAATGAAATTAGTAAAATACATATCCTTTTTTTTAGTCTTATTGGCAACAACTCTAGCATCATCTCAGGTTAAATTTGAAGCTAAAGTCAGTAAAAAGAAACTGGGCATTAACGAACGTTTACGTATAGATTTTGAAATGAATGCCGACGGTGATAATTTTAGTCCGCCTAGTTTTTCTGGATTTACCATTATTGGAGGGCCTAATCAATCGGTTAGCAACTCTTGGATTAATGGCGTACGTTCTTATAAGAAAACCTATAGCTACTTTTTAACACCCAAAAAAAGAGGCACCTATACCATTTCTCAAGCTAGTATTACTATAAAAGGTGAGACTTACAAAACCTCGCCCATACGTGTAGAAGTTACAGCGGCGGTAGACAAGCCTAAAGATCCTAACGATCCTAATTTTGTCGCTTCAAATAACATTCATTTAGTTGCAGAGGTCTCTAATGCCAACCCCTATTTAAATGAAGCCATAACCGTAGTCTATAAACTCTATGTGGCGCCTAATACTGGTGTTGATAATTGGCAAGAAATAGATATCCCGAAATACAATGATTTTTGGAGTCAATCTATAGATACCAAAGGACAACGTGTACAAGAAGGCACTTTTAATGGCGAAGATTACCGCTATCTCGTATTGCGAAAAACCGTATTGTACCCACAAAAAACAGGAAAATTAAATATAGAGCCGCTAACACTAGATGTATCGGTGCAAGTGCCTACCAATCGTAGAGACTTTTTTGGAGGTCGCGTTATGGCAAGAGCCAACAAAAAGGTATCGGCGGGAAATAAAACCATTACAGTAAAACCATTACCTACTGAAGGCAAACCTGCCGATTTTAGTGGAGCTGTGGGTGATTTTAGCTTTAAATTTACAACGTCTAAAACAGCGTTAGACGCTACCGAATCGTTACAAGCAAAACTAGAGGTAAAAGGAAAAGGTAATCTAAAACTATTCTCTCTTCCCAAGTTAAACCTCCCTAGTGCTTTAGAAGTATACGAGCCAGAGCACAGCGAAAAGATTAGTACTACGGCAAGAGGTATGCAAGGTAGCATTTCAGACACCTATACCATTGTACCGCAATACCAAGGCAAATACCCTTTACCTAGCGTCTCGTTTTCGTATTTTGATTTAAAGACCAAAAGCTATAAACGCCTATCGTCTGATGAGATTGTAGTAAATGTTTTAAACGGTCCAACAGCATCAAACACGCAAAGTACGACGCCTACAGGTGTCTCAAAACAAGCTGTAACCACAACGAATTCAAAATTTGAGTTTATAAAAACAGTAACCTCATTTTCACCTGTACAAAAAGAACCCTTTTTTAAATCTACTCTATTTTGGAGCTTATTATTGCTCCCTTTCTTAGCCATTCCGTTAGTGGTATTGGCACGCAAACAAAAAGCAACCTTAGATGCCGATGTTGTGGGTAACAAACGCAGAAAGGCTGATAAACTGGCTAAGAAATACCTAAAAGGTGCCAAAACACAATTAGGCAAAAAAGAAGCGTTTTATGAAGCCTTAGAAAAAGCATTACACAATTACTTAAAAGCAAAATTACAGATAGAAACTAGCGATTTAAGTAAAGACAAAATTATAGCATTGCTTCAAGAGCGTAACGTCACAGAAGATGTGATACAAAACTTTATTGCTATTTTCGAAAACTGTGAATTGGCAAGGTACACCCCCATTACCAATGTTACCATGCAAGACGATTACGAAAAAGCTGCTAATACCATTTCTTTAATTGATAAACAAGCACGTTAATATGAAATCATTACTATACATACTTGCCGTGTTATTTTGTGTGTGCCTAGGCCACAGCCAAAATGAACAATTATTTAATGACGGCAACGCACTTTACAATCAAGGGAACTATGCCGAAGCTATAGACAAGTACATGGCCATTTTAGAGACGAATGTCCATTCGCCTGAACTCTATTTTAACCTGGCCAATGCCCATTACAAACTCAACCATGTGGCGCCTAGTATTTTCTATTACGAAAAAGCATTACTGCTACAACCTAAAAACACTGCCGTACAAAACAATCTTGGGTTTGCTCATAATATGACCATAGATGCTATTGATACACTACCAGAAGTAGGCGTCTCTAAATGGATTAAAAACCTAAGCCACACCTTGAGTTATGATGCTTGGGCTGTAGTTACTATACTTTTAGCTTTTTGCTTTTTAGCCTTTGTACTGGCCTATTATTTTTCGTTTACCTCAGCCAAAAAACGTATTGCGTTTGTAGGAAGCACCTTTGTTTTGATAGGTTTATGTGTAACCTTGGCGCTTGCGTTTCACAAATTTAATTTAGATCAAAAAAATAACCCTGCTATCGTATTTGCACAAGAAAGTCTAATTAAAACCGAACCCAACCTAAGAAGCGAAAACGCTTTTAAACTTCACGAAGGCGCCAAAGTTTTAGTTTTAGATGAAATAGGCAAGTGGAATGAAATTAAGCTTTCCGATGGTAAAAAAGGTTGGATTCCTTCTGAAGATATTAAAGCGCTTAAAGCCTTATAAACTTTGGCTGTGCCGCAATCTTTATCGCACCTCAACAAAGAATACTAAAAATACGATATACTACAAAATACCTTATTTGTAAGTGGTTTAGATTCTAGCTAGAATGGAAATTGGCGTAAAACCCTAATTCTATTTTACAAAAAACACAGCACAACCCCCTCTAACAAAATGTATAACAACCGCTTATACACTTTACAAACACACTTTGTTTTTTAAAAAAATTCTGTTAAATCTTTAAAATTTAGATTAACTTCGGGCACTTTTTACGTTTTAATTGAAACCCTATTGTTTGGTTTCATAATTCAAAATACGATTCGTTTTATGAAAAACTTATTTTCAAATATAAAAGGCGATGCTTTTGGGGGCATAACGGCAGGTATCGTTGCCCTACCCCTTGCTTTAGCATTTGGTGTTTCTTCTGGATTAGGGCCTACGGCAGGTCTTTATGGCGCTATTTTTATTAGTTTCTTTGCCGCTTTATTTGGTGGTACTAGTACGCAAATTTCTGGGCCTACAGCCCCCATGACCGCTGTAAGTATGGTAGTTATCTCTGGAATTATAGCCAGTAACGATGGTAATATCGATAAAGCATTACCTATTATACTTACTGTATTTCTATTGGGAGGTCTCATGCAAATTGGTCTTGGAGCTCTTAAACTCGGTATGTACATTAGATATATACCCTACCCTGTGGTTTCGGGTTTCATGACAGCCATAGGTGTTATTATTTTATTAACGCAAATTTTACCTCTAGTAGGCTATTATCCTAAAGAAGATATGGCTTTTGTAGACCAGTTTAAGCCAGAAGCTAAAGGTGTTATTCTTAAAAAACTTCTCGAATCAGACAAAGGTGAAGGCGCTTTGGTTTTAGATAATTTTAAAACAACTGTTACTAAAGGAGAAACTATTAATGCCGCCGATATTTTAAAAGAAGCACAAAACTTAGCTGCTAAAAAAGCATCGGGAGCTATGGGTGCCATAACATCAATTCCAAGAGCACTACAGCACATAAACTGGTTAGAATTTATTTTAGCATTAGGTACCATTTTTATCATTTACGGTTTTAAACGCATTACAACAGCCATACCAAGTACGCTTGTTGCTCTTATTGTTATGTCTGGAATTGCCATTGCATTTAACTTAAACTACAGAGCTATTGAAGAAATACCTAGTGGTTTACCCATACCAAATCTTGAAATTTTCACCACATTTAAAATCAGCAATGTTACCCCTTATATCTTTACGGCGTTAACATTGGCGCTTTTAGGAGCCATAGATTCTTTATTGACCAGTGTAGTTGCAGATAATATGACGAAAACCAAACACAAACCCAACAAAGAACTAATAGGACAAGGTATTGGTAATAGTATTGCGGCTGTATTTGGAGGCATTCCTGGTGCTGGTGCTACCATTAGAACTGTAGTTAATATTTCTTCTGGTGGAAAGACCAAATTATCGGGTATGATTGCTGGAGTTTTATTATTTATCGTATTACTAGGTTTAGGGCCCATTGCCTCTAAAATTCCTGCTGCTGTTTTAGCGGGCATCTTAATTACTGTAGGTATTGGAGTTATGGATTATAAAGGTTTAAAAGCCATTCCTAGCTTACCTAAAGACATTAAATTAGGCCCTTTAAAATTAAGTTCGGAAGTGTTAATTATGCTAATTGTTTTAGTCTTATCTACATTTTGGAATTTAGTATACGCTGTAGGTATTGGTTTGGTGATTGCATCTTTAATGTTCATGAAAAAAATTGGTGATCTTACTGCAGAGCAATCTGACGTAAAATCGTTAAACGATGAAGCTTGGGATGATGAGATAGATTTCCCAACCCACTTAAAAGAAGAAGTGTTTATCAAACATATTAAAGGTCCCTTATTTTTTGGATCTACCAGCGATTTCCAACAGCTAACTACCCAAATCCCAGATACGGCGAAGACCGTAGTACTGCGATTGGAGCGCATGCCTTATATGGATCAGTCTGGTTTATATGCTATAGAAGATATGCTGCAAGAATTAAAGAAGAATGACATTGACGTTTTGTTTGTCGGTGTATTAGAGCAACCACAATATATGATGGAACGCATTGGTATTATTCCAAACTTTGTGCCTAATTCACATATTTTTAGTAGCTTTAATGACTGCATGACATGGATTAAAACAAATGTTAAGGACACAATTTAAAAGATAATTTCAAAATGAAAAACACCTACTACCATCAGCTGCTCGAGAATAACAAAGAATGGGTTACCCAAAAACTCGAACAAGATAAAGACTATTTTAAAACTTTAGCAGAGGGACAAAGTCCTCCTGTATTGTGGATTGGTTGTGCCGATAGTAGAGTACCCGCCAATCAAATTACAGGCACATTACCTGGGGAAATGTTTGTTCATAGAAACATTGCAAATATGGTCGTGCACACAGACATGAATATGCTTAGTGTGCTAGATTATGCAGTAAACTACTTAAAAGTAAAACACATTATCGTTTGTGGACACTATGGTTGTGGTGGTGTACAGGCTGCTATGCAAAACAAATCCTTAGGATTGATAAACAAATGGGTTAGAAACATTAAAGAAGTATACAAAGACAATAAAACAGAATTAAAAAAAATAGACAACGACCAAAAACGTTTTGATAGACTTGTAGAACTTAATGTTATTGCTCAGGTTTATGATCTTGCCAAAACATCTATCGTACAACAAGCTTGGAAGGATGATACTGGTTTAGAAATTCACGGCTGGGTATACGGTCTAAAAGATGGACTTATCAAAGATTTAAGAGTATCTATGGATAGTGCTGCACATCTCGATGAAATTTTCACATTAGACTTAGATTAAATCTAACTTCGATATTAAAATTTAAAAAGCACCATTGCAAAAGTAATGGTGCTTTTTAGATCTAAAGTATAATTCGTTTTATGGATAAGCCTAAAACTATACCATTTGAATGAACGCATAATAGATAGGCATTCCTAAGGTAATATTAAAGGGAAAGGTTATTCCCAATGCCATTGGAATATAAATCCCAGCATCTGCTCTAGGCTCTGCCAATTTCATAGTAGCTGGCACTGCAATATAAGATGCACCTGCGCCCAATATGGCGAACAACAATCTATTCCCATCACTTTCGGTAATAAAACCGCTTAAATAAGCTACGATAAGACCATTGATAAGTGGCACTACAATACCAAAAGCAAATAAAAAGATACCGTACTTTTTAAATCCTTTAATTCGTTTTGCCGTTACCATTCCCATTTCTAATAAGAAAAGCGATAAAAATCCCTTAAAAATATCTGTTGTAAACGGCTCTATACCTCTAGCTTGATGCGCATCGGCAACAAGACCAATTACCAAACTCCCTACCAACATTAAAACACTTCCGCCCGTTAACGAATGCTTAATAAGCGCGCCTATAGATTTTTCTTTTTTCTTTCCTACGTCGTATAACATAATTAAAATAACACCAACCACAATCGCTGGAGACTCCATAATAGCCATAATGGCAACCATATGTCCTCCAAAACTAATGCCTTGATTCTCTAAAAAAGAAACCGCAGTAACAAAAGTAACGGCACTTACAGAGCCATAGGCCGCTGCAATAGCCCCAGCATTTGGCACACCAACCTTTTTCTTTAAAGCGAAAAACGTATAAACAGGCACCACACTAGAAAGCACAATAGCGAAAATAATAGAATAGGTGATTTCTGAATTGAACGTACTATGCGACAATTCTTGTCCGCCTTTAAAACCAATTGCAAACAGTAAATACAGAGATATAAATTTAGACGAATTTTCAGGTATTTTTAAATCACTTTTTAAAACAGTTGCCAATATACCAAGGATAAAAAATAATAATACTGGATTGGTAAGATTGCTAATAAGTACATCTACATTCATAATGTTAAGTTTTTAATTTAACGCAAAAGTATTTTATCATAACCATATATTTTTATTTAACTTTGTTATACAACCCATAAATAATATTAATGAATTTTACTTTACATCAGCTTAGAGTTTTTAGTGTTATTGTGCAGAATAAGAGTATTACAAAGGCCGCCGAAGAGCTTAACATGACACAACCTGCCGCCTCTATACAGCTTAAAAATTTTCAAGATCAATTCGATATTCCTTTAACAGAAGTTATTGGTAGACGCTTACACATCACACACTTTGGCAATGAAATTTATGAAATTGCTGAGACCATTTTAAATCAAGTGGAAACCATAGAGTATAAAACACAGGCCTTTAAAGGGCTTTTATCTGGTAAATTACGCCTCTCGGTAGTATCTACGGGTAATTATGTAATGCCCTATTTTCTCAATGGCTTTTTAAAACAGCACCCACACATAGACTTGGTTTTAGATGTTTCTAATAAAACCAATGTAATTAAAGATCTAGAACAAAATGAAGTAGATTTCTCTTTAGTTACAGTAAGTCCCAAGCATCTAGATTTGTATGAAGAGCCTATCATGGCCAATAAGTTACATTTGGTTGCTGCTTCAAATAATAATTTAGATATTAAAAGCGTAGAGGACAAATCTATTTTTAACAGGGTTCCGTTAATTTATCGCGAAGAAGGTTCTGGTACGCGATTTACCATGCAACAATTCTTTGCAGAAGAAGCCATTACCCCTAAAATAAAATTAGAATTAACCACCAATGAAGCCATTAAACAAGCCGTTATTGCAGATATTGGCTTATCTATTGTTTCCTTATTAAGTATCAAGAATGAATTGTTTCAAAATGAATTAAAAATCATCCCTGTAAAAGGCCTGCCGTTGGAATCGCAATGGAAACTCATTTGGTTGAAAAAGAAAAACCTCTCCCCTGTTGCCTTAGCCTTTCTAGATTATGTACGGCAAGAAAAAGAGAAAGTCTATACCGATTTTTTTAAATGGATGGAGGACTATTAAATAGTCAACCTATTTCACAAAAAAGACCAGCATTATAGCTGGCCTTTTCTATTTTCTCAAAAGAGATTTGATTGTTTCTTAAATGCTGTATAACAAACCTACACTGATATGATCTAATCCTGTATTAAAATTAAACCTATTCGATTTCTCTTCACTTTTTGTGGTCTCATTATCTTGATTTGTATAATAGTTATCCGATGTTGTTGTAGAATACGATAATCCCCCTAAACGTGCCCGCAATGCAAAATGCGATGAAATGAAATAATTCAAGCCTGCACTCATAGACGCAGAAATACTTTCACTGTCGCCCCTATTATTGTACAGAACCATTCCATCTTCATCTAAAAACGTGCTAGAATATTCATTACCGCCATAATTGACACCTAACGTCGCTAAAAAAGAAAACTTCTTTTGTGGTGTAAAATAATAACTTCCAAAAGTGCCTATTTGCCAAAAATCATTTGTAGACTCTCTTCGCTCATTCCATTCTTGTGAAGATTCCCCTAGCATTCCCTCTACCCCCAAAACAATATGGTCTGTGATAAAGTGATGTGCAGCTGGATTAAAACTGTACTGGTAATTTTTTGTGTCTGAATCCTCTAGTTCTTCGTCAAAAAAAGAATTTTCGGTATTTGAACTAAAGAAATTAACACTGCCCGAAAGGGCATAATCGCCTTTTTTAAAGCCTACTGTTGGTTCTGGATTTTGGGCAAGACATGCCATTGCTGATAGGCACGTGAGTGCCACTACTGTTGCTAATTTAAACATAATTGTCGTTTTTTGATGTGATGATTGATGCTTACCATAACATCAAAGAACATGCCTACAAACTACAAAAAACACTTGTTAACGTTTTGGTAACATTTAGAATTTAACCAACATTAGATCAACATCTTATGCTTTAAAAAAGAATAAAAAAACAACATATACAAAATATTTCAACATTATTTTAATCTTGGCAAAAGAACTCTGGTATGGTCAATACGTTCTAATTCAAAAACTATACTGCTGTCTCTTCAGCCTCATTTTGTGTTAAAATTTTAGGAAAGATAGTTGGCGCTAAAGATTTTACAGGCTGGTACAAAATAGAGTCTTCTAAATCTTCTGCACTGGCAAACGGAATGGTGTTATTTAAACCATCAAAAACCATGAGTACCACACTTAAAATAACGCCAATTTTTAAGCCTCCAAAAATAGCACCTGCAATTTTATTTATAATGCCTAATGCCGCAAAATTAGCAAGCTTGGTCAACGCTTTCCCAGCTAGGGCTATCGCCAAAACAATAAGTATAAATGTAATCGCAAAGGCCACAATATTAATATATTTTTCATCCCAAGACACCTTTTCCGTTAAAAATGCTGCCGCAAAATTACTAAAATGTATAGCGCCATATACCCCAGCAATTAAAGCAGCAAGCGAAGCTACCTCTACAAAAAGTCCCTTAAGAAAACCGCGAACCAAACCAAATAAGATAAGTGCTCCTAATATAATATCTATAACTGCCATAATTTTAAATTTAAACAAATATAAAATAATACTAACACTTAGGTTTATTAACTTTGCCGCATAAATTGATGGGAAGCAATCCCGCTGCGGTATGCCCTTAAAACGAATACAAATATGTCTAGAGATGAGCAATTAAAAGAACGATGGCATAAAGTCGTTAAAAAATTATCGGATCAATTTGCTGATGGCGATACCTTAGATCTAGATGCTATTATATACCTTATTGGAGTGCAGGAATTGGGGCAATTGGACCGCAGTTTTAAGAAGGATCAAAAATTAGATTTAATGCACATTGCTATATGTAAGCTATTAACACCTTATGGGTATTATGAATTAGATTTTGTTGACCCTGATGGATGGCCACATTACAAAACTTTAGAAGCACTCCCGCATTTAAAAGCAGGAGAACAATCGGTTTTAATGAAAGAAGCTATAGTTAATTATTTTCTAGAAACCACTTATATCGATTAAAAAACAAGGCTGCACCACGCATACAACGACACCAATGTAGCGTCTAAAGAGACTAAACATAAACCACAACAGCCACTAAAAACGGAATACTACGTTCTTAATTTTAAGCCATCTCATGTTCTAACTTTGGCCTGCGCTAAGATACTAGGCCCTGTGTGTGTTGCCGCATGCTACAGATGTTCCAGAGTCCAAATAAGATGCAACAGCAGTTAAACCTTAGTGAATCCTGTAATCGATACCGCAAATCCCGATAAATTGATTAAATTTGCCATCATTTTTGAATATGTGTTATGATAGATAAGATAAAAGAACTTATTGCAGAAGCCGATGCTTTTAAAAGCCAATCTAAGGAAGAGGTAGAAGCATTCCGTATTAAGTATTTAGGATCTAAGGGACTTCTTAGAGAATTTTATGGTGAGCTTAAAAATGTTGCCAATGAACAAAAGAAGGAATTTGGTCAAATTATCAATCAACTCAAAAACACAGCCGAAAACAAAGTCAACGCCTTAAAAGCAGAGCTGGAGACTAAAGAAGACGCTAAAGGCATCTATGGGGATTTATCAAGACCAGGGCAAGCTATAGATATTGGTGCACGTCACCCTATTTCTATCGTAAAAAATCAAATTATCGATATTTTTGCGCGCATTGGATTTAATGTGAGTGAAGGACCAGAAATAGAAGACGACTGGCATAACTTTACGGCATTAAACTTACCAGAATACCACCCTGCGAGAGACATGCAGGATACCTTTTTTATACAAACAGATCCAGATGTGTTATTACGCACCCACACGAGTTCTGTTCAAGTACGTTATATGGAGAAAAACAAACCTCCTATTCGTACCATTTCTCCTGGGCGTGTGTATAGAAATGAAGCCATATCTGCGCGTTCGCACTGCTTTTTTCATCAAGTGGAAGGTTTGTATATAGATAAAGATGTGAGTTTTGCCGATTTAAAACAAACGCTTCAACACTTTACAACAGAAATGTTTGGTAAAGCTAAAATACGTTTACGTCCGTCTTATTTCCCATTTACAGAACCTAGTGCAGAAGTTGATGTGTATTGGGGCCTAGAAACAGAATCGGACTATAGAATCACAAAAGGCACTGGCTGGCTAGAAATTGGCGGTTGTGGTATGGTAGATCCTAACGTTTTAGAAAATTGTAATATCGACCCTAACGTCTATTCTGGATTTGCATTTGGCGTTGGTATAGATCGTATTGCGAGGCTGCTACATCAAATTAGTGATATACGCTTATTAAGTGAAAACGATGTGCGTTTCTTAGAGCAGTTTAAAGCTTCGCTTTAAACACCATAAGCTTTTTTAGCACTTTCAATTTGTGACGCCTCTGTCGTTTCTGGGTACAGTATGTATTTAGGCGCTATAATTGGCTTGCTATGCGTCACCTCTATTTTAATGATTTCAGAAAAAGGAAATTTACCCGCGGTAAGCTTTAGTAACTGAGCGGCCATATCTGCAAAACCATCTTCGTTTTTAGAGATTATAGAGGCCGTGCCTTTTAGCTGATACCCTTTTTGAACCAAAATATCAATAACACTTAGGCACACCTTGGGGTTTGTTCGTATATTTTTTACAGATTGTGGCGATGCAATATTGGCTATTATGATACTACGGTTTTCATAGACTGCAAACACCTCTTTAGGAGATACATTTGGGTAATTCTCTTTAGACGCTGTTGCCAACCAACACAACACACTCTGTTCTAAACAGGATATAATTGCTTTATTCATAATGTAACGTTGTAAATAATGACACATTAAAATTTGGTAGCACCCGAACGTTTGTAGGTCCAAATTTACTACGATTAAAAGACAGTAAAACACCGTCTATAGGCTGGTAATTATCCCAAGGCAATTTAAATTTAGGGTTTGCATCTGTAGCAGTCTTAAAAAATGCCCATTGCATTATCAAATGATCCTTCTGGTTGACGTAAATATGATATTTATTTGATGGTGTTACACCAACATTTGTAAAAGTAACCTCTAACACATCGCATCTATTGTCTCCAGCAATCACCTCTGTTTTGAGATACCTTAAAGACACCCCTGGATCTTCTAATTTCCAAGGCATAACCAACCAATATGCATCATTAATCCATATGTTCTTACCACGTTGCAACATACGCTTTCGTCGAGAAGGCGCTACAACTTCTACACCATCTTCAAAAACGTTACCCTGTAGTGTATTTACGTTTACAAGAATGACTTGTTTCTTTTCTGGAATTTCAATACGCACAGCCCCTGTCCATTTATTCCAATACAATCTACGTGTTTTAAAATCCCATTGTATCACATGAATTTTAGAG
>CAZLTR010000036.1:0-21603 GCA_964562415.1 uncultured Hyunsoonleella sp.
TCTTCGCTGTGTGCGATCAGCAACACCTGCTGTATCTAACGCACCACGAACAACGTGATATCTAACACCTGGTAAATCTTTTACCCTTCCACCTCTAACCAATACTATCGAGTGCTCTTGTAGATTGTGACCTTCTCCACCGATGTATGCATTAACCTCGTTACCGTTTGTTAAACGTACCCTTGCTACCTTACGCATTGCTGAGTTAGGTTTTTTTGGAGTCGTCGTGTAAACACGAGTACACACACCACGTCTTTGCGGACAAGAATCTAAAGCAGCCGATTTACTCTTCTTGGTTATTTTGGCTCTTCCTTTTCTTACTAATTGTGAAATTGTTGGCATATATATTAATATAAAATTTATTATCCTCTTCTTAGAGGGCTGCAAATGTAGAAATTATAATTAATTTTTCAAACCGTAATTCATTAATTTTCAGAAGAATTTATATTTTTAAATCATAGTTATATAATTATCATCGCTTTTTCCGTTAGATTTACAATAAATTTCACAAAAGTCTTAATGCGTCACCTCCTCTCTTTTTGTATTATCCTCTCTGTTACACTATCATGGCAAGCATTTGGACAAAATTTACAATTAGCCATTAAAGGTATAACTACCGCTCAAACAAAAGTTATTGACTCCATAGGCTACGCCAAAGTCCACGATAATTATAGTTCCATTGCCAAAGAAACAGACAGTTTACAACAACGGCTTCACCAATTGGGCTACATTGAGCATCAACTTTTAGATTTAAAAAAAACAACAGACTCGACATTTACCACAAAAATAGATCTCAAAAAAAAATACAGTAGTGTAGCAATTTACTACGATGCATCTCTTGTCGATAAATCACTTTTAAATACAATATCAAACCATGTTACAGATACTTATTTTACAGTAGAAGTGCATGCTTTAGAACGTGTGCTTTACTTCCTGAATGCCCAATTTGCCAATAAGGGACGCCCTTTCTCTAAACTAAAACTAACGGCTTTAAAAAAAGACGCTACAAAACCTAAAACTTTAAAAAGTAATTTAACAATACTTACAGATCAACATTTAAGGCGCATCAATGCCATTAAAATAAAAGGTTACGAAAAGTTTCCTAAATCCTATTTAAAACATTACCTCAAATTGAAATCCAAGCAAATTTTCAATTTAGAGGTTATTAAACAAAAAGCAGAACAACTCGCAACTCTTAGGTTTGCCAATCAAATTAAACCCGCAGAAGTCCTATTTAAACAAGACTCTACGACACTATACCTTTATATTGAAAAAACAAAAAGCAATACTTTTGATGGTTTTTTAGGATTTGGAACTAATGAAGACACCAATCGCATTGAATTTGATGGTTTTTTAAACCTAAAACTCACTAACAATCTAAATTATGGAGAAACATTCAGCCTGTTATATAAAAGCGATGAAAATGACCAAGAAACCTTCGATTTAAGCATTGGCTTACCCTATCTTTTTAATTCTCCTATTGGATTAGATTTAAATCTTAGACTTTTTAGAAGAGATTCGTCATTTAGTACTGTAGATCAAAAAGTAAAACTAAACTATCAAATTAATGCTTTACACAAGGTTTCTACAGGAATTACGAACATTACATCTACAAACTTACGCCCAGAAAACACAATCAATGCTTTAGAAGACTACACCTCTAATTACATCACTCTAGCCTACGACTATCTTAAGCCAAAGTACTACGATTTACTTTTTCCTGTTACCTCACATTTCTACATAGAAAGCAATCTAGGTAACCGAAAAACCACCAATGCGACCACAGAACAAACCTTGCTTCATCTTAACGCCTTTCATAATTTAAGCCTAGGAAAAAAAAATAGTATTTATCTCAATGCAGATGCTGGTAATCTCATTTCTGATAATTTTTTCGAAAATGAATTACTGCGATTTGGTGGTATTAATTCCATAAGAGGATTTGAAGAAAATAGTTTATTCGCCTCTTTATTTGGCGTATTAAATACAGAATACCGCTACAGGGTGAGTAACAGCATATACATTCACTCCATAACCGATGTTGCTTATTTTGAAAATAAAATTTTAAACACCAAAGAGAAATTATTTGGCTATGGTTTTGGTTTTGGAATTCTAACTAAATCTGGGCTTTTAAAATTTAATTATGCTAACGGTAAAAATGAAGACCAAAGATTCCAACTCTCAAACTCCAAGATCCATGTAAGTTTGGTCGCTACTTTCTAATATTAATTTCCTACAATAAGAATTATATAAGTAAAAACAAAAACTTTAACTGCATTTTGTTGTTTTGTTAACTTTTATTTAAGAATTTTGAGACTGACTAACTTAATTTTTTTTGCATGAAAACAAAATTCAATAGAATTTTAACACTGCTATTGGTTTTTCTTGTTCAGATTTCTTTCGCTCAAGACAAAATTATCTCAGGAACTATTCAAGGAGAAAGCGGCTTACCTCTTGCTGGTACAACCGTTTTAATTAAAAATTCGTTTAAGGGTGTTACATCAAATTTTGACGGCAACTATAGCTTAAAAGCAAAGCAAGGTGAAACTTTAGTGTTTAGTTACATTGGTTACCTCTCTAAAGAAGTTGTAGTTGGTGACACAAACACGATTAATGTTACGCTACAAGAAGACACTGCGGGTCTTGAAGAGGTGGTTGTTGTTGCCTATGGATCTCAAAAGAAAGAAGCTGTTACAGGCGCTATAGCCACAGTGAAATCTGAAACAATTGCAAACCAACAAGTAACCTCTCCTTTAAGAGCCTTACAAGGTGTTATACCTGGCGTAAATTTAATTACGCAAGGTGGACAACCTGGTAATGATCCCGATATTCGTGTTAGAGGTTTTTCTAGTTTAAACGCAGACCAAAGCCCTTTAATAGTAGTAGATGGCGTGCAGTTTAATGGCAATATCAATACTATAAGTCAAGATCAAATAGAAAGTATTACTGTTTTAAAAGACGCTTCCTCGGCGTCGCTTTATGGTTCCAGAGGCGCTAACGGTGTTATCGTAATCACCACAAAAACGGGCCAATATAATACTGCTCCTAAAGTCACCGTACGCACTCAATTTGGAATCTCTAACCCTTCTGTAGGCATTCAAAACAGAATTGGTACAGAAGATCATTTAAAACTCTCTTGGCAAGCTTTACGAAATACCAATCAATTCCTAGGAGGGCAGTCTCCTGCCGATGCTGCTGCCAATGCAACATCCTCCTTAATACCGTATTTAGGTGGCTACAACCCTTACAATGTTTCCAACCCTATAGACACGAACGGAAACCTTGTTGCTGGTGCAAATTTGTTATGGGAAACCAACTGGGAAGACGAGGTTTTTAATGAAGACGCTTCTAGAATAAACCATAATTTAAATATTTCTGGAGGTAATGAAAACATGAGTTATTTCTTCTCTTTAGATTATCTTAATCAAGAAGGTCCTGTAATTGTTTCAGACTTTGAAAGGATAGCGACACGCTTAAATGTAGAATCGCAAATAAATAATTGGATGAAGATTGGCATAAGAAATAGTTTTTCTAGATCTAACTCTAACAATCCAGACCAAACCTCTCAAAGTACAACACAAGCGATTAGCTGGATTTACGGACTCTCCAGTGTTTATCCTATATTTGCTAGAGACGAAAATGGTGCCTTAATTTTAGATAGTAATGACGCCCCAATTTTCGACCTTGGTAATGGTAACAATAGACCTGTAGGGCAAGCTAGAAACTCCAGTAGACCTCCAAGACCAGGTGAACACATACTCGCTTCCATCCTATTAGGAGATGAACAACGTATTAGCACCAATTATGTTGGAAATGCCTTTGCAGAAGTTAAACTTTTAAAAGGGCTTAGCTTTAGAACAACCTTAGCTTACGAAAATTTCGTGTTTGACGCCTTTAGTTTTGATGATGATGAAATAGGGGCCGCTTTGGAAGTTGGCGGTAGAGTTATCGAAGATATTACTACCATTACAACCCTTAATACGATACAAGCTTTTAATTACCAAACACGTTTTGCTAAAAAACACAACTTAAATGTCGATCTTATCACAGAAGCTTTTACACAAACTAATGATAGAGTTGTAGCTAGTGGTACTGGATTTCTGCCAGGACAAACCGATTTAAGAGCTGCAACAGCAACTGAAGATGTAGATGGTAATGAAATTTCGGAACGTTTAAACAGTTACTTAGCCAGAGTTGCCTATAATTTTAATGATAAATACTTTTTTGAAGCCTCTGGAAGAACAGATGGTTCGAGCCGTTTTAATAGAGATAGACGTTGGGGGTATTTCTACTCGGTTGGAGGAAGCTGGATCGCTTCTAAAGAAAACTTTTTGAAAAACAATGCCACTATTAATTATCTTAAACTAAGACTCTCTCACGGTTTACTAGGTAACAATAGAGCAGGGTTAAATGGAAGCAATTTTTTCCCTGCCCAAGCTGTATTTAGATCTGGCTTCCCAAATGAAGGGGTTCCTGGAGTGATTCTTGAAGGTGGCGCTAATGCCGATTTAACTTGGGAATCTACCATATCTTCTAACCTTGGTATTGATTTTAGCCTGTTAAAAGGTGCCTTATCGGGAACCATAGATTACTACAATAAAGAGTCCTTAAATTTAATTTATAATTTTCCACTGCCTGCTTCTTCTGGCATTTCTAGCATATTAACCAATGATGCTAAAGTTAGAAATCATGGTTTAGAAGTCGCCTTGAATGCTCAGATTTTCAATACTACTAATTTTGAATGGCGTACTGGAATTAATTTCTCTTTAGATCGTAATGAAATTACAGAATTACCACAAGATCAATTCATAAACGGCCCAAGTTTATGGAAAGAGGGCAATTCTATTTTTGACTTTTTTATTCGAGAATGGGCAGGTGTCGATCCAGAAACTGGTTTTGGAACTTGGTTTATAGACGAGCTTGATACTAATGGTAATATCATTGGTAGATCTACAACCACTAATTATACCAGAGCGACACGTTATTTAACTGGTAAATCCTCTTTACCCGATATTCAAGGTGGGTTTACATCATTCTTCAAATACAAACAATTCGATTTAAATCTTTTATTTAACTTTAGTTTTGGAGCTTACCTCCTAAATCAAGACTATTCTGGTTTAATAAATAATTTTAAATTTTCAGGTCAAGCTGCGCATCCAGACAATTTAAATGCTTGGCAACAACCAGGGGATATTACAGATGTCCCATTATTATTGGTTAACAACAATGATCACTCATCTGTATCAACACGTTTTTTACAAAAGAACGACTGGATACGATTAAGAGCTCTTACTTTTGGATATAACCTTCCAACAGGTACTTTAAAAGGTATTAATAAATTCCGTTTATTTCTACAGGCCGATAACCTATTTACATGGTCTACTTTAGATAGTACGGAACCTGAACAAGCATTTTCTGGTACAACCAATAACCGATCACCATTATTAAAAACCATAACGGCTGGGCTTACAGTAGAATTTTAAGACATTTAACTCCTATGAAAATTGCATTACAAAACACATACTTAAAACCCCTAATCATCCCAATAATGCTTATATGCATGGGGTGTTCTAACGATTTTTTAGACGAACCAACAAACACCAATGGGCTGCCGCAAAGCGCTGCGTTTACAACCCGAGGAAATGTAAATGGTGTCATTTCTGGTATCATGCGCAATTACAAACGCCAATGGGACGACAATATCTTAGACGACGATCTTCCTGGAGGCTTCAATTCTAGTCCAGATACAGGAGGTATTTCTGCCATGTATTTCACAAGAGCCGTAAAAGGCAATGATATTATACAAGATCCTATCTGGTTAAATTTTGACTATGCACATGATAATATAGGCGCTGGTTTTAGAAGGACTCGATTTACATGGACCTTTAATTACCAGTCTATTAATTATGCCAACATACTTATTGAAGGGGTTCGCAATAGCACAACCCTCTCTGAAACAGACAAAAATGAGTATATCGCTGTAGGTAAAGCCATAAGAGCTTATCACTACTTCCAATTGGCCTTAGAATATGCGCCTAATTATAACAATGATAGAAGTGTTGCAAAACTTCCTCTATACCTTACAGCAACACGTAATATTGTAACAGGGAGTCCTCCAGTAGCGTTAAATGTTATTTTCGATCGTATTATTACAGATCTTACAGAAGCCATTCCTGATTTACCGACTATAGACCAAGCCTTAGGCAAGTCGTTTATACATAAAGCATTTGCTAATGTTGTACTTACACGTGTACTTCAAGTGACTCAAGACGACTGGGAAGCTGTTTCAAGACATTCTAAAGCCGCTTATGGTGGAGATGCTGGTGCAGCTGTCATATCTTCCAGTTGGGGTAATGGCTTTAGTGATATTTCTGACCAAGAGTGGCTATGGGGTAATTTTTACAATGAAACAGAAAGCAGTTTTTTCTGGATAGCACCTTCTGTATTTACAGACCATTTAACATCTTCTCTGCAAGCTACTTATGTTAACCCTAATTTTGTAGATCAATTTTCAGATACTGATGTTAGAAAACTATTTCAAGATATTTATAATGTTAGTGAAGAAGTACCATGGCGAGAATTTGTAACGACTAAGTTTACCTTTACTTTTCAATCGGATGTCCCTTTAATGCGGAAATCGGAAATGGTACTGGCTGATGCCGAAGCACAATACCATTTAGGAAACACGACAGAAGCCCAAAACCTATTATTTACGTTGCAATCTGCTAGGGATCCTGAAGCTGTTGCCTCTGGAAATACGGGTCAAAATCTACTCGATGAAATTTTATTAGAACGCCGCAAAGAACTCTATTGTGAAATTGGCGTAGAATGGTTTGACGCTAAACGCTACAGACTACCTATTGAAAGAGATCCCGTGCATCGTATTCCTATTAACATTCCTGCAGATAGTGAAGCTTTTGTGCTTGAAGTTCCACAAAACGAAATTGATGCTAATGTAAATATTGACGATCTTATTAATAACTAGTACGATTATCTATCTTAAAATTAAAAATGTCTTAACAACACGCATATGTTGTTAAGACATTTTTTTATATCAGTAGTGTAGTCTCGCCAATACGTTCTCTCTTTATCTTTTTACAGCAAACTAATGCAAAATAAAAACACCATTTAGAACGCTTTTAAGACCTGTTTCTTGTAAAATGGTATGTAGTACCATTTTGAAGTATATTAAAAAATTTACAGTTAGAATAATGCACAAATTCAAACGGTTGTTCGTAATTAAAGGAAGAGGCATCAATCGTAAATAAAGCATCACAGTCTATGTGCCCATAAGGTGAAATACGACGAAAGCGGTACACCTCTGCTTGATCTGTCGTATATAATTCAAACCAGGCCCCTGCTGCTATTCCAGATAACCATTGTGCTTTTTTATGCAAGCCCTCAACAGGTTTAGGTTCTAAGCTTCCAATAAAATTGGGCGTATGGGCTTTTAAAGTATCAAAAAAACAATGGATATTTTCACGACTTTGCGATCCCTTATATATAGAAATTTCGCCTCTTTCTGAAACTTCGTAAGCTTGTTCGTCTTGTGCTAACAACACATTCCCAACCGTACTAGGGGTAAACCATTTCGATTTTATTAGCCGTTTCTTAATTCTAGAATTTGTAGCACCTGCAATAAGGGCATCTGTTACAAAACGGGCACAATTACAGGCTTTCTCTTCGAAAGCAGCATATTTCACAAAATGCTGCTCTTGCATGTTTTCTATATACGCTTTCGCTTTATCGTAATTTATAGCTTTGGCAACAGAAGCCACAAGACGTCCTTCTCCATGCGTTAATTTAGGATGTGTTGCTAGGAACTTTAAAATCGCATCTAAATTAGAGATTGTACCATTTGCGATCTCTGCTTTTATAGGAAAATCCAATTCGTTATCTGTAGTCTTGCCTCTAACCCTCCCAAAAGGTTCTGGTGTTATGTAACGTCCAAAATCATGGTACTCTAAATCACCAGTATTCGTCTGCGCATTTATAAGAACTAATGCAGCATGTCCAGCACGTACATAATTCTTTTTCCCTATGCCTATAAGGCGTAATAATGGAGAATACCATTCATCGGCCACCATCACAATAGTATCTGGATAGGCCAATGTTATAATAAAACCTGTATTAGTCATTAACTATAGAAGGAACATTAAATGTATTGGTAGTAATTATGTGGTTTTGTATGCTTTCATAACGCATTTTAACTGCTGTAGACTGTTTTTCTATTTGCGTAATACTAGTTGTTTTTACAAACCCCCTGTTCATTACCACTCCATAGTCTAAATTATCGCCCCCAGCGGTTTTATGAAACTCAAGTAAAGCTTCCCCTGTTAAAGGGGTTTTAGCTTTATAAGCATTAAACCACTCTAAGCGCTCAGCACGCATTTGCGCATTGTACAAAGTAACCGAAGACCATATTTTAGGCTCTAAAGGCAGCTCGGTAAAATGGCTTTCTTTACCATCCCAAACAAGCTCATAAAATTTAAGTGTTGTATTCCAATCTGCTATAACCACTGTAAATGGCTCTATGTTGTCGAAATTATAAGATGTTACCATCGCAACAATATCTTCCGTAGCCATAAGTGCTTTAGCCATTACTCCCCTACTTAAGCGGTATTCTGACTGTCTTTTATGTATTTCAAAACCTCCATTTAACACACAAACAACACGTTTTTGCTCACTAACACCAACCCAAGTTCCTCCAGATAACTCATCTTTAGGATACAAAATTTCAACACCGTTAGCGGTATAAACATCAGGAACTGAAGACACTCTATTAGGCGCTTCATCTCTATTAGACGTTAAAACAAAATCGTCTTTCCCTTTTGGGACTATCGTTACTGTACACATAAAAAAAGTAGTCTTCTATCAGTGTGGCAACTTACAAAAAATAAATAAAAATTTAACGCTTTTACCATTTAAACAAAAAGTAATAAGAAATCCATTGTATTAGCGCTGTAAATTAACAATTATCTAATTTCATTGATTCATTACCCAAAAAACAATAGCTAAACTCCTGTTTTTGTGAATATTTTAAAATATACCTCCCCCAAATTATATATTAAACCTCAACTATTTTGGGATTAAAGCCTCTTCAAAAATGCAATTAACACCTATTACTTACAAAGGTCTAGGGTATTTAATTCGTTTTTGTCATCGATTAAGTAGAAGCTAACAAAACAACTTAAAGCTAATGGTATAACTCACTAAAAAGTAATATTTTTGACCTTCAAATTATGACTATGCACTTTATTTCTGAAAAGTTAGACGATTATGTTGTAGCGCATTCTGAAGATGAACCGCAATTATTGCAAGAGCTCACAAGAGAAACCTATCAAAAAATACTTCAACCCCGCATGCTAAGTGGTCACTATCAAGGCCGTATTTTAAGTATACTTTCTAAATTGGTACACCCAAAAAATATTTTAGAAATTGGCACCTATACGGGGTACTCTGCATTATGCCTCGCAGAAGGCTTACAAACCAATGGCGAACTACATACCATAGATATTAATGAGGAGTTGTTTGATTTTCAACGCATGTATTTTAATAAATCTAAATATGGTACAAGAATAAAACAGCATTTGGGAAATGCTATTGATATTATTCCAAAATTAGAATGTAGCTTTGATTTGGTTTTTATTGATGCTGATAAAAACAATTATCCTAATTATTTTAATTGTATCATAGAAAAGCTTAACTCTGGAGGTATTATTTTATCAGACAATGTATTATGGAGTGGTAAGGTACTTGAGACCTTAAAACCAGATGATCTATCAACTAAAGCCTTGCTAGAATACAATACATTATTAAAAAACGATAAACGCATAGAAACCGTACTTTTACCTATTAGAGATGGCTTAACATTAAGTAGAAAACTCTAATAGAACTAGATTTCCTTAAGAGGCCTGGGTAAGATTAATTTTTTTTGTTTTGCTTTTTTGAATTTGTGTATTGATAATTTGAAAAAATTCATAATTATCAAAAGGCTTAATAATAATATCGTTATAACCAATTTCTAAATAATTAGCTTTCACCTCTTCAATATCGGCCGCTGTTAACGCTATAATTGGCAATTCTTTATTAAACTCTCGAATAATTTCGGTAGCTTCGTTACCATTCATAATTGGCATATTAATATCCATAAGTACCAAGTCGTACTTATTATGCCTCACCTCTTCTAGAGCTTCTTTACCATTTTGTACAACAATACATTGATAATCTTGCTTTTCTAATAAATTTTTAGTCACAATTTGATTAATCTTGTTGTCTTCTACTATTAAAATCTTATAGTTTTTATTCTCTCCTACTAATGTTCGCTTTTCAATGGCTTTGTTTTCCTTTTCAACGACCTTGTCATGATCAATTTCAAAATTAATCGTAAAACTAAATTTAGTGCCTTTGGTAACCTCACTTTCTATAGCAATCTTGCTACCAAAAAGGTTTATCAAATTTTTAGTAATGGCTAAACCTAAGCCCGTACCTTGGTAATTAACATTGCTATCCTCTAGTTGGGAGAAGTTATCGAATATCGTCTTAAATTTATCTTTTGGTATACCTGCACCGTTATCTTCAACTTCGAATTTTAAATTCACCCGTTGGCCTTTTATATCGACTAGTTTTATTCGTAAATCTATAATGCCATTGTTCGTAAATTTAATACTATTGCCTACCAGGTTAAAAATAATTTGAGATAACCTTACTTTATCACAATTAATATGGCTTGGTACTGCATCTTCGATACTTAAGCGTATTTCATTTTGAGTCTCATTTAATCTACACTCAAAAGAATTTACAATATTTTTAAAGAGTTCTTCTAAATTAACCGAAGTGGACTTTAATTTTACTTTATTCGCCTCTATTTGGCCTATTTGTAAAATATCATTTATTAAATTCAATAGATAATCCCCAGAGTACTTTAAAGAATTAAGGTGTTGTCTATCCTTTTCTTTTAAATTATTATTCTCTAATAATATAGAGGTTATCCCTACCACGCCATAAAGAGGGGTTCGCAATTCGTGAGTTACATTAGAAATAAACTTAGATTTTAGCTCTGATGATTTCAAAGCTTCATTTTTAGTAATTTCTAATTCTACATTTCTCGCTCTTAAGGCTTTTGACAATTTTCTTTTAGTTAAATACCCATAACTTATTATTATTATAGACACCAAAAGTAAGATAAGCATCAATTTAGCGATAGTATTACCACGCTTTAACCGATCTGCAATCTCTACTTGCTGCAAACGCTCTATATTAGCCTTTTCTGCATCGTTTTTATAATTCTGTAAAGAATACTTAGATCTTAAAACATTTTCATGCTCTATTTTTTCTTTATTTAAAAACTTGCTTTTATAGGTATCATATTTAAGTAAAGCTTGATATGCTTTTTCATTTTTACCTATTTCTAAATAATTAGCAGAAGCTTTTTTATAGATATCACTTAGTAATTTATTATTTTTATAGTTATCACTTTCTGCTAGAATTATAGCCCTCTCATATTTTGCAGTCGCTGCATTAAACAAGCCCTTTTTGACAAAATAATTGGCATAAGCGTAATTATGATACCCTTCTGTTCTTGGATTAGATACATAAGTTTCCAATTGCTTTTGAACTTTAAGTAAATTAATTAAAGCCCTAGGCAATTGATCGGTATCTACTAAAAGGTCACATATATACGTGCCTGCTGCCAATTTTAAAAACTGAAGTTCTTCTTTTTGATCGACAGTATGGTAATTTTTTTCTGTCGAATAGTCTATAGCTTTGAGTAAATATTCGTCTGCCTGCTTATATTCCTTCTCTTCTTTATGTAGGAGTGCTAACTTTATGTACGTTTTCGCAGTTAATTTATCGTCGTCTATTTTCTTAGAGGCCTCTATGGTTCTAAGGAAATAAGCTTTAGCATCGTTTGTATTATTCATTTTAGAGTGAATAATACCTAAGTTATAATTTGCTGTAGCAAAACCATAGTCATCATTAATGGAGTCGGCCAATTTCTTAGCCTCTAAAAACATATTGAATGATTTTACGATTTCATTTTTTTTGTAATATTGTTGCGCATGTGTGTTTAGCTTATCGATTTTATCGATAATCTTTCGGTCTTCATTAGCTAACACAATCGTCGTAAAAAAGAGAAAACAAGTAAGTAGAATTGTTCTCATTTTATAAAAAAAGAATTTGGTGCAATTTATATCAGCAATATACTAATAAATCACATACAAATTTCGATAAAATGCAATTATTTTGGTTAAAAGACCTAAAAACCTCGTTTCTTGAGCATGAAATCAGAATTTTCTCTTAACCGATCCCGTGAAATCTTCAATATCGTCTTTCACTTTATCTAGTTCTTTCTTTACATCGGTGGTAAAACTAGTATCGATACCTTGACGTTCTGCCGTTTTAGTAATTTCATGTTTAATGTCATTAGTGGCATCCTTTAGGGTACGCATCCCCTTGCCCAAACCTCTTGCTATCTCTGGTAGTTTATCTGCACCAAAAACCATAATAGCAATAAAAAGAATAAAAGCTATTTCTGCGCCGCTAATAAATAGAAAAGTTGTTTGTTGTATCACAATGCAAATATACTAAGTTGTTTTCTTAGAATAAAAAAAAGCCCATCTTTTAAAATTGTCTTACACAATTAAGTTAGTTACTTTGATTTTCTTTAAACTTATCAAACTCGCTCGCAACCTTAATTCTGGGCCAAATATTATTAGTGACATCTATATCGGCTGTTTGTAAATGAGGATCTATCTGTATCTCTGCTATTTCTTTAGCACTAGTCACCACCTTAACAACCTCTTTATCATTTAAGCGCCAAATTTCAGCAGGATAGGTCATAGAAGCCTTAGAGCCATCTTTATAAGTAAAGGTTAGTAGTATTGGCATCGCTAAACCTCCTGGTTTATTAAATGTTATTTTATAAAAGAACTTAGGTACTTTTATCGTTTGGCGCTCTTCTTCAGAGAAATTATCCATTAAATAAGCCTTTAACGTTTTTACTTCTGTTACTTCTTCAGTCTTCATAGAAGGTTTGTAATCTACACTTCCATCTTCTACCATATACACTAAAGGTTTTAACTGTCGTTTTTTAATTCCTCGCTCTTTAATAAAGTTTTTCATGTAGGCATTAAGCTCTGAAGACACATAATAGCGTTTTACGTCTTTAATCCCTATATCGACCCAATCTGTTGTGTAAAACCAGCCTCTCCAAAACCAATCTAAATCTACAGCAGAAGCGTCTTCCATAGATCTAAAGAAATCTTCGGGAGTAGGATGTTTAAATTTCCAACGCTGCGCATATGTTTTAAATGCATAATCGAATAAATCATGTCCCATAACAGTTTCTCTTAGAATATTTAATGCTGTAGCTGGCTTGCCATAGGCATTGTTTCCAAATTGATAGGTATTGCTTCCTTTAGTCATTATAGGTGCTATATGGTCTTGATTGCCCGACATGTAGGGCACTATCAGTTCTGCAGGACCTCTATCTGAAGGAAAATGTGTATCGGAATCTGATAAGGCATTGGGATATGTTTTTCCAAAATCTTGTTCTGCAATATACTGCACAAAGGTATTTAAGCCTTCATCCATCCAAGTCCATTGCCGCTCATCACTATTTACAATCATAGGGAAAAAGTTATGTCCTACTTCATGTATGATTACCCCCATCATGCCATATTTAACACGATCGCTATAAGTGCCATCTGCGCTTGGTCTTCCAAAATTCCAGCAAATCATTGGATATTCCATACCTTGATTTTTAGCATGTACCGAAATCGCTTTGTGGTAAGGGTAATCGAACGTCATTCTTGAGTAGGTTTTTAATGTACTCGCCACAGCCTTAGTAGACCAATCTTCCCATAAGGGATTACCTTCTTTGGGATACATTGAAACTGCCATAACATCTTTACCTCCTATTTTAACTGCCATCATATCCCAAATAAAGCGTCTTGAACTTGCAAAGGCAAAATCGCGTACGTTTTTTGCCTTGAGTTTCCATGTTTTGGTTGCACTTGCTTTGTGTTGTTCTGCCGCTTCTGCTTCTGCTTGGGTTACAATTAAAACAGGCTTATCATAAGATGTTTTTGCTTTTTCATAGCGTTCTAACATGGTTTTAGTATAAACTTCTTTTCTGTTAGTAAGCACCCCTGTTCCATCTAAAATATGATCTTCTGGAACAGTAATATTAACCGTATAATCCCCGAAAGGCAATGCAAATTCATCACCTCCCAAAAATTGAGAGTTTTGCCAACCTTCTACATCGCTGTATACTGCCATTCTTGGAAAAAACTGAGCTATGATGTAGACCCTATTCCCATCTTTTGGAAAAAATTCATATCCAGAACGCTCTCTTTTAACAACATGATCATTAATGTTGTACCACCATTGTATCGAAAAGGAAAAGCGATCTCCTGTCGCTAAAGGTTTTGGCAACTCAATACGCATCATAGTTTGATTTATGGTGTATTGTAAATTACCGCCTTTGGCTTGCGTAACAGATTCTATATGAAATCCGCCATCAAAAGGTTCTTTTAAATACTTTGTTATAAAATCTTTTGGAAACATTACTGGCTCTACTGCCTCTGTACCTATAAGAGGGGTCTTAGACGTCTTTGCTCTTACATTTTGATCGAGTTGCACCCAAAGGTATTTTAAAACATCGGGAGAATTATTAGTATATGTAATTGTTTCAAACCCAGAGAGCTTTGCATTTTTATCATCTAATACAATATCCATAGCGTAATCTGCCCGTTGTTGGTAATAGGCATGTCCTGGTGCACCAGAAGCTGCTCTGTAGGCATTCGGTGTGGAAAATTCGTTATATAGTTGTCTAAATTTATTAGTATTAAGATGCCCTTTAGAAGGCACTTGACCATCCTGACTTTCTACACTTAAAATTGAAAAAAAAAGAGCAATGGTTAGAGTATAGTACGGTAAAAATCTCATATATGATTTGTAATTATGACAAAAAAGATAATTCTAGATCTGCGGTATAGGTTATGCTTCCAAAAGTAAGGTTTTTACACTAAAAACTAATTAAAAACTTAAAAATGCTTTTGGGTTTTGTTTGGTTAGCATATAACTTTTTTGAATTTTATTAATATCAAGTTTTATAATATTTTGTTGTTCCGAAAATAAATCGAAAAGTATTTCATTTGATATTTCGAATACATTAATATGTTTCACACGCTCTATTTCTAAAAAAAACTTTACGATATTACCATTTATTTCTTTCCCAAGATATTTGGGAATAACGGCTGTGCTATCAATTTTTAGTCTGAATTTTTCTTTAAAATAAGTCTCGATATAAGCATCGGCAATTGAGAGCTCTAACAGGTTTTCATCGGAATACAATTCATAACGCTCTCGCAACACCGTTTCTATATCGTCTACAAAAACTCTAGTTATGATTTGAACCGACTGTTTATTAGCCACATATTCTATTTGTGTATTGCTAATGTAGTATTTATGTATGGACGTATAAGCAGAAAACAGTCCCACTAAACTCATAAAAAAAATAATCTTGTACAATTTCATAACACGAATGTAATATTCAAAACTGGGACATACCAATGAATTAGTTTTTATTCTTTTGATTTTCTTTATACTCAATTAGCTTTTCTTTTAAAAACTCTAAAACTTCTAAATCTATTGTATTGTGACATCTCGAATAAAAATTTTCATCCATTTCACAGAAATAAAAAAAATCAATTCGGTAAATTTCCTCTAAAGGTATTATGTCAAATAAGGCTTCTGATAAATTTTCTCGAATTTTAGTAATTAATTGCTCTTGCCTTTCATGTTGCACCCGTGCTTTAAGCATCTTAGTTCTACCTGTTATGCTATTAAGTAAGGGATCTAAAGGCATGCCTCCAAAGGGAATCGCTAACAGCATTCTAGGGTCAAACTCTCCTGCTTGTTTTAATCTACGTTCGCTTTGCGTGAGTGGTTTACCCGTATAACCAGGTATCCCAACATCATAAAAATTCACAGGGGCTTTGCCTTCTACACTACCTATATCTTTACTTAAATCACCACTCAATACTTTACCAACAGTTACGGTTTCTAATGTGGTTAATTTAACTTCTAAATTCAAAATAAGGGGTAAAGCGTTTAATACCTCTTGTGTAATCGTAACCTGTTTATTCTCATACTGTATGGAAGACACACGCACAACATCATTCAATTTTACAGGAATTTGAAACCTCCCATTCTTATCTGTTACCGTAAACTTTTTACCAGTCTCATTAATTACATGAATATTCTCAACATTGGCTGCACCTCTCACATAACCTAATAACTCAACCGATTGTGCCGTTACAAGCATACAATTAAAAAGCAACAAGCTACTTTGTACTATAAATTTCACTTTTCTTTGGTTTGGTATTACAAATAACGCTAGTGAAATCTTAAAAAAAATGTAAACCTTGGCTAAGGTTTTGTTAAACCTTAATTAAAACAATGCTAATAGACTAAAACAAGAAGTCCTAAATTTTAGCTTTTTTTAAGCCCCAGTGCTAATGTAGGTTAGCACGTGAACCTAACATAACTACTTGTCTAAAAAAGCAATGCTTTTTTGATTTAAAAGCTCTAAAAATTCTAATTCTTTACCGTAATTAAGTAATGTATAATCGAAATCGCCACTTTCTACAAAAGCTATAAAATCTTCCACCCGATGTTCTGGTATGTTAAAATTAGACACTAAAAATTCTGACGCAAAATAATATTTTATGGCCTTAGCAGGCACTTTAGGCATGTCGGCTTTCTTTTTTGTCTTCGCTTCCGATCTAAAGACGGGTAGCAACAATTGATCAACGACATTAACAAGATTCAATCCGTTGTAAAATCTATTGCGTTCTAAGTCGTCTACACTATTTTTAACGTTTGTTTTATAATCTGTTTCAAAGTTATAGGCACTACTATTTTTCACTCCAAAATAAAGGGCATCTAATTGCGGATTAAATGTTTTAGAGCCACCAATGTCTGTTTTTAAATTTCCCGAAAGCCCTTTGGTTTTTACAACAATTTCATCCAATTTATTCATTTCCTCAATCAAAAATACTTTCATACTTCTAGATTCTAAAATGGCCTTATTCACCTTAAATGTTAAACTTTTAAATTGCAAAGCACTTACCTGTATTTCATCATTTAAAGCCACTGCAATATTAAATGCTCCAGTATCATCTGTTATAGTCCCTTTATTGGAAGATGCATTGTAAACCGTAATCCCTGCAATATCGTCGTGTTCTACGACAATTTTACCTTTTACACTAATCCTTTTTACCTCTTGCGCCTTTAGATTAAGAAAAGGCAACAACATTATTACTATTAAAATCTTTTTCATGAATTGGTATTTTTTTAGAGAGGATACGTACTAATTGCGATACATACCTTACTTTTATTAAAAATACAACTTAAAATCGATAACCCCCTACTTACAGTTATTAATAATTGTTAAAATAAGTTTTCGACACATGAGAAATTATAATTACTATGATTCAAGCTATTATTGCAAGTAGTTCTACGGTTCATGATAGTGACTACCTTGACTATTTATTAGATGACATCGCTCTGCTTTTTAAACATACAGAGACTATTCTTTTTGTACCTTATGCCAGACCCAGTGGTATATCTCATGAAGCATACACTAACATAGTACGTGAAGCCTTTAGTAAAATTAATAAAACAGTTATTGGCTTACATACATTTAAAACACCTGCCGAAGCCCTTAAAACTGCTAAAGGTATTTTTGTAGGCGGCGGGAATACTTTTGTCTTAACACATCAGCTTTACGACCTGCAATTAATGGCCCCTTTAAGGCATGCTATTCTTGATGGCATTCCTTATTTAGGCACCAGTGCTGGAAGTAATATTTGTGGTCCTTCCATAAAAACAACTAATGATATGCCTATTGTATACCCTACCAGTTTAAAAGCTTTGGGTATTTTACCATTCAATATTAATGCGCATTACTTAGATCCAGATGCCAATAGTAAACACATGGGGGAAACACGAGAAACACGACTTAAAGAATTTCATGAATACAACACGACACCTGTTGTCGGTTTAAGAGAAGGGAGCTGGCTTAGCCTAACAGGAACTGCAATTCTTTTAAAAGGGACGCTTTCTGCTAGATTGTTTAAACCTCAACAAACTCCTTACGAGATTGCCCCCAATACATTAGTACAATCTTAAATTAAAAAAAGCTCCACCCTAAAAAGGTGAAGCTTTGTGAGCGGGAGACCAGGTTCGAACTGGCGACATTCAGCTTGGAAGGCTGACGCTCTACCAACTGAGCTACTCCCGCATTAGCGGCGACAAATATATAACTATTTATTGATCTAGCAAATAAATTACAACTTCTTTAAAAAAAGATTTATCTACGTATTTTAATAGCTAAAACTTATTGCCTCTTAAGTTCCTTGTTAACTTATCTGGATAAAATTGACTTTAATTACATATTAAAAAAGCAATTAGATTTTACAAAAAACGTTATGTAACCCTATATTTTCAATCCATCTATATGACGACCTAATATCTCTTTTAATGTATAAGCCCCATAGCCTTTCCATTTTCGATAATAACCCGTTGCAGGGCAATAAGGACATATGTTGAGAAGCTACGTATTCTATAATCTACAGCGATCCCTGCAATACTTCCTTTTCCACCCAATAGATTAATCCAATTAATACAGCTTTCCTTAGAAAATGCCCTCCACAACGCTTCAGTACTAGACATATTAACATCAACTACCGTTAAAATCGCTTTATTTTTTAGAGTACAACTCTCGTGTTTTAAGTATTGCTTTTCTGCAAGGCATACAAAATACAGCCCAAAAAATCGAATAAAATGTATTTCCTTTTAAATTCTCTTAACTTGTGCTTTTTACCTTCTGTATCATAGGCTATAAAATCAATCATTTTAGAGCCAATATTTGGAGTCTGTTTAGCTTCTAGTAGTGCTAAAATACTTTCGCCATAAAGAGATTTTTTACATGAGGACTCTAAATTATCATATATCGATTTTATTTCGTTTTTACTCACAGACGCATTAAATTTAGCGTTGTAGTAAAGCATCTCTAACGCACTTAAACTATTAGAGTTTTCTTTTATCAATCCAAATTCAATTTGATGCGTAATTTTCAAAATTAAATCTATCGCTTATCTTAAGAAAACATTAAAGTCGCAATTGCAAAACTAATAGTGTATATTTCATAGCCTCTCTTTATTAACCTATAAAAGAATTGCTGTAAAAACGGCATATTATAAATTCAATACAGCAGCGTATATCATTACGTGGACACACAAAACTCTATGTCTTCTTAGCCGTTAAAACAACTGGCATATAAAATGATACAGCTACAGACTTATCATCTATTTTAGCAGGTGCTAACCTTGGACATAATTTCATAACTCGAATTGCTTCTTCCTCTAAATCTGGATGGGGTGCTCTCACCTTAATAGCGGTTACCATACCATCTTCTGCAATTTTAAAAGCAACATGAAGCCTTTGATGGGTTTTGCCCTCTAATACACTTAAAAGACTGGTATCAAAATTATTTAAAATCATTTTTTGCACTTTAGCAGACAAACATCTCTTTTCGTTTTTACTTGTTTCACAGCCTGGAAAAATAGGATTGGTCCTTTGGATAGCTGTTGCAACATCTGTGTTTTTAGTTGTCTGCTGTATTTTAGGTATAGTACTAGTAATGTTTTCTTCAATAGTTTGGTCTAATGAGCATGCTGAATAACAAAGCATAAGCGCCACAACAGGTAGCATTACGAGATATTTAAATAATTGTTTTGGATCTGACTTTGATTTACCTAACATAATGATTCGTTTTTTAATTAATGATGGTGTACTAAATGAATTGATCAATGACCTCATGTTTGTAGAAAAAGCTTGAGCTATTAACATTTTATAATAGTGCTTTTTAGAGGGGGTATTATTCACGATTTGCGCATCAACGATAAACTCGTGTACCAACGACATATAATTTTGGTATAGATACACTAATGGATTAAACCAAAATAACATACGCTGCAATTCGAAAAATATTAAATCCAATGAATGCCAACCCTCAATATGTTTATTTTCATGTGCGATCACACTTTCTCTATCCTTTCCTGTATAACAGTCTCCAATAAATACGTATCGAAAAAAAGAAAATGCAACATTCTCATTTGAAATTTTCACTAGTGTAAACGCTTTTGTTTTTTCTTTTGGATTTTTTAATATTAACTGAATCAGTCCCCATATTTTCAAAATAAATACCATACAAGCAACTATTACTCCCACATAAAACACATACTCAAACAACGTCATATTTGCATTAACTCCCATTACACCATCTGTATGTAATCTCAAACCTTCTTTTGGAATAGCGGTAACAAATTCCTCTGAAAACATCTCGAAATGGCTACTAGAAAAATACCTCTTAAAAAAGTCAATTTCAATTAAAGGCAGTAATAAAGATAATATGTATGTTGTGAAGAGATAAATCCTATTGCAAGTAAAAAAGGTTTCTTTTTTTAAAAGCAATTCATATAGAATAATAAAAATTCCTTGAAAAATAATGATTTCAATGTTATAACGTATCATCTGTTTTTTCTTTATGAATTTCGTCTAAAATAGACTCTAGCTCCTCTAAACTAATCTCATTTTTTTTCATAAAAAAAGAGACCATACTTTTAAAAGAACCTTTGAAATAATCTTTAGCTAATTTATGTAAAGATTGATGGCTATATTCTGTCTTTTCTAAGGTTGGATAATACAAATGCCCTTTCCCTTTCTTTTCATGATCTACAAACCCTTTCCCTTCTAAAATTCTCACAATTGTTGATACTGTATTGTAAGCTGGTTTGGGTTCTGGCAACTCCTCAATAATACCTTTTACATTAGCTTTTTTTAATTGCCATAGCACTTGCATGATATCTTCTTCTGCCTTAGTAAGTACTTTCATAGTCTATTTATTTACATACTGTCATCTTAGGATAAGCATCTTTAAACAATAAAACTTAAACTTGCTTTTAAATGGATAACATTTCAAATATAACTAAAAATTTAGTTTAAACTAAATTTTTAGTTATAAAATTTACAAAGCCTTAAAAAAATGATACCCCAGAATACGAAAGTCTTCATTGTAATAAAATTTATGGGAGGCCGTATTCCCGACATAGGTATTTAACTCGACAGCTTCAACACCTTTCGTAGTCACATAATTATATATCCAGTCAAGAAACTGTTTCCCCAAGCCTTGACCTCTATACGTTTCTTCTATATACACATGATCTATCTCTACACTTCTGCCTGCATAATGCCGTGTAGAATACCAAAGTCCACAAACACCAATAATTTCGTCTTGATCTAAAATAACCGCACATTCATAGTTTTGAGTCGCCATTTCAAGACATCGGGTCTTTAAAAGGGCTTTAGGAATTTTAAATCTATTTAATTTTTCTAGTAAGGGGACAATAGCTTCAATACGTGTGAGGTCCAATAGTTCAAATTTCATTAGAATTTTTATTAAAGAATTCATCTTGACTTTTTGTTTTTAACCGAAAATGAGTTGAAATTTAACCCGAATTATGCGATAGAACA
>CAZLTR010000037.1:0-14751 GCA_964562415.1 uncultured Hyunsoonleella sp.
CCATGAAAATTCTTGATTATCGGTTGGAGATGACATGCCACCCCAAGAATCGAAAACTTGAACGGCATTACAGCCAGCTTTTACTTTTTCTTTAAGATAAGCTATAGTGGTGTCTGTAATTTTTTGTAATAATTGATGCGCTGCTACAGGGTTTGTAAAGCAAAATGCTTTGGCTTTATCAAAATTTTTACTGCCTTGCCCTTGTACACAATAGCATAAAATAGTCCAAGGCGATCCTGCAAAGCCAATAAGAGGAATCTCGTTATTAAGTTTTTCTTTTGTAGCGCTTATAGCATCATATACATAGCTTAAAGCGTCCTTTACGTCTGGAACTATAACAGCATCTACATCTTTTTGAGAGCGTATAGGGTTTGGTAAATAAGGTCCAAAATCAGGCTTCATTTGTACCTCAATATTCATGGCTTGCGGAATCACTAGAATATCGCTAAATAAAATAGCGGCATCCATGCCATAACGCCGTATAGGTTGTACAGTGATTTCGCTTGCTAATTCTGGAGTTTGGCAACGGGTAAAAAAATCGTATTTGGCTTTTATTTCCATGAATTCTGGAAGGTAACGCCCTGCTTGACGCATCATCCATACTGGTGGACGTTCTACGGTTTCTCCCTTTAATGCTCTTAAAAATAAATCGTTTTTTATCATCTTTTGGTACTTCGTTTTTTAACAGCTTTTGGTATAGGTATACCTCGTTATAAAAGCCAGTTAAGCGTAATGTTTATTTACTAATTCGATAACACTTTCTACCGTTGGTATTTTAGCAACTCTAACATCTTTAAAGTGTTTTCGTGCTTCTTTTGCTGTGGTCTCTCCAATACAGAATGCAATGACTGTTTTTTTGTTTTCTTTTATAAAACTTTCTACAGTAGAAGGGCTGTAAAACATAACAGCTTCTACAGAGGTCTCCACAGTTTTACTGTCGTATTTGGTTTGATAGGCTTCTACTTCATTAACCTTAATATGGTTTTCTTCTAAAAGATGAGGTAAATCCTCTAAACGTATGTTACTGCAAAAGTAGGTAACCTCTGTGCCTTCTATATATTCTACAAGGTGTTTGGCTAATGCTTTTGCATTTTTGGCAACGTGTTTAACGGGGCCTATTTTTTGTTCTATAAGGCGTTTGGTACGACGGCCTACACAATAAATGTTTTTAAATTGTAACGCTGTTGCCGAGTAATTTGTAACTAATGCTTCTACTGCATTTTTACTAGTAATGATGACATTTTCGATTTCTGCCTGCAGTATTTGCGGACGAATACGGTTTAAGCTAACTTTTATAAAATCATCACTTTTTATAATAACATTCTCATGGCAAAGTAACCGTTGTGCTTCGGTGAGTACCTTTGTAGAAATCACATTTGTAGAATGGTGAGAATATTTTATGTCATCCATTAAACGTTTGCCGCCGCGTTCTATAATGTAGTCTGCACAAAACACTGCCATTTCTTCGTGTTTGCCTAGTTTTTCAACACGTTCTACATATATTTTTTTAGAGCCATCTTTACTTAATAAGATGCCTTTAAAGTGAATGTCTTCGTCTTTAATTTTTGCTAGAGCACCAATGGGGGCAGTACAGCCTCCCTCTAATCGATTTAAAAATTGACGTTCAATGGTTGTGCAAATTTCAGTTTCCTCATGGTTAAGTTCTGCACAAGCGTTTAGTACAGCCGTATTGTCTTTTAAAGCTGTGATCATAATAGCACCTTGTGCTGGTGCTGGGATCATCCAGTCTAAATTAATGGCTTCTTCTGGTCTTAAACCAATTCTTCCTATGCCAGCAGCTGCAAAAATAGCCCCATTCCAATGGGTGTTTGCTTTTAACTTTTCTAGACGAGAGTTTACGTTTCCTCTAAGGTCTTCAATGTTATGAGACGGATAGCGATTTAACCATTGGGCTTTGCGGCGTAAACTTCCCGTAGCGATAACAGCATTTTTAGCACTTAAAAACTCTTCATTATCTTTAAATACGAGTGTGTCATTTACATTACCACGCTTTAAGACAGCAGCTTGTACGATGCCCTTTGGTAATACCGTGGGGACATCTTTAAGGGAGTGCACAGCAATGTCAATCTCAAGATTAAGCATAGCGACATCTAGAGTACGGGTAAAAATACCTGTAATTCCTAATTCGTAAAGCGGTTTATCTAAAACGAGATCTCCTGTAGATTTAACAGGAACAAGTTCTGTAGTGTGCCCTAAGGTTTCAAGTTGTTGTTTAACAATGTTGGCTTGCCAAAGCGCGAGTTCGCTATCGCGTGTGCCAATGCGTATGGGTTTAGACATTTGTTTTTCGAAGTTCTTCTAATTGGAAGACTTTTTTTATAAGTTCTAGGCTATCATCTGTAGAGACATCATCTTCTTTAAGGTGATGCGCAAAATGATTTGTTATTTTTTGAATTATTTTACTGCTGATCAATTCGGCTTGCGCTTCGTTAAAATCAGTCAATTTTTTACGCTGCGTATCCAATTCTGCAGTAGCAAAATCAGTGAGTTTGTGTTTTAAAGCCTTTATAGTAGGTGCAAATTTTCGCGTTTCTAACCAACCGTTAAATTCTGTTTTAACCTCTTCTATAATAGCCTCGGCAGACGGGATATGAGCTTTGCGAGCTTCTAAGGTCTTGTCTGTAATTTTAGACAAATGGTCCATATGTACCAGAGATACATTCTCTAATTCTAGAACATTTTCATTAACGTTTTTAGGAATAGATAAATCTAAAATTAAAAGCGGTTTTGTAGTTTGGATAATATGTTTGTCTATGGTAGGACGTTGTGCACCCGTAGCTACAATTAGAATGTCTGTATTAGAAATTTCTTCTTGTAAATTGGCGTAGTCTTTAACTAATAGATTAAACTTACCAGCAATACGTTCTGCGTTGTTTTTAGTTCTGTTAATTAGTGTAATGTGATCGTTTTCGGTGTGTTTTTCCAAATTTTCACATGTATTTCTTCCAATTTTACCAGTGCCAAATAGAAGGATGTTTTTGTTAGAAACATCGCTTATAGTGTTAAAGATGTATTGTACAGATGCAAAAGATACCGAAGTTGCTCCCGATGAGATGTTCGTTTCTGTTTTAATACGCTTACTGGCTTGAATAACAGCATTAGTTAAGCGTTCTAAAAAATGATTAAGTAACTTGTGCTTTCTGGAAATACGCGTACTGGCTTTAAGTTGACTTATAATCTCAAAATCGCCTAAAATTTGGCTGTCTAGACCAGAACCAACTCTAAACATGTGCGCAATAGCCTCCTTGTTTTTGTAGATGTAGGCAACATTGCGAAACTCTTCTACGGTACCATTGGTATTATTGCAAAGCAATTCGATAAGTTGAAAAGGATGCTGAGCAAAGCCATAAATTTCTGTACGATTACATGTAGATGTCACAATTAAACTTTCTATGCCATTTTCTTTGGCTTGAGTGAGTAAATTGTGTTTTGAGGTGTCGTCTAGACTAAACCTGCCTCTTATATCGGCATCGGCTTTCTTATAGCTTAAGCCAATGGCATAAAAGTAATTATTACGTGAAATATTGTACTTCTGCATTATATTACATCAAATTGCGGAACAAAAGTAATCGGATTGTGTATTAAAAAATAACGCTAAAAGAACTTTTAATATCGTTTGTGGTTTTTTGAGGTGTTTATGATAAAAAATATGATATTTGTCATATTTTAGTAGTGTTTTAAGCAGGTTACATGAATTTAATTTAGAACAAATCTAAATAAAAGAAAAAAATGAAAACAAAAAATAGTTTAGAAAATGTCGCTAAAAGTTCTTTTGAAGAAACGAAGGTTGAAGATGGTTTTTTAATCTTAATGCATAAGAATGATGAGGCGTGCATAACACGTTTAGAGAAAGCCATTGATAGTACATTTATCCAGTTTCACTTCTGTGTGAAAGGTACAGCTAAGTTTGTTTTTAATCAAGGGCGTTATAATTTAGACATTCATGAAGAGAATTCGTTGTTACTATATAATAGACAACGCGAATTACCTATAAATCTAGAAATAGATCCTAACTCATGGATTGTGTCTATACTTATATCCATAAAAAAGTTTCACGGTTTATTTTCAGAAGAAGCAGATTATATCTCTTTTTTAAATAGTGAAAATAAGGACAAGAAGTATTATAAAGACGGTGTTATTAGTCCTTCTATGGCTATTGTGTTAAACCAATTGCTTAATTTTAGTCTTAATAGATCTATAAAAGCGCTGTACTTTAAAGGTAAAGCTTATGAGTTGTTAAGTCTGTATTTTAATAGGAATGAAGATGCTAATGTGGAACAGTGTCCGTTTTTAGTCGATGAGGCTAATGTTATTAAAATCCGAAAGGCTAAAGATATTATGGTATCAAGAATGGCAGAACCGCCAAGCTTGCAAGAACTCGCCGATGAAATAGGGCTTAATATTAAAAAATTAAAAGAAGGGTTCAAGCAAATTTATGGAGATTCTGTTTTTAGTTTTTTATTGGACTACAAGTTAGAAGTGGCTAGAAAGTTATTAGCATCTGGAGAAAATAATGTAAATGAGGTTGGATTAAAGGTAGGTTACAGTACCTCCAGTCACTTTATAGCAGCATTTAAAAAGAAATATGGCACAACGCCAAAAAAATACATTATGTCATTAAATTGATAGTGTGTAAGTATTTGTTGTATCTTACTACTAAATGTGTATAATTTAAAAACCTATACTTATGAAATTCTTAACCCCAGAAATTGAAGCTTTATCAAAATATGTAGAGACAAAATCATTAGTGCGCTCTACCGTCTCTTGTGGAATTTTTCAGGATTGTGATTATTCTGAAGAACGCCCTAAGTTATTTTACCAGCGGTAGCACTTTATTATAAAAATCAGTAATTCAAAGTTATAGCTTATTTAGCTTTGAATTACATCTTATTACCTTCTTAATAGAATAGTTTTATTTCAATTTATTTTTCTTACGTTTTATCGATAAACGGTACTTTTTTCTTCTAATTTGTCCAGAAAATAACCGACGAACTACACTTTATTGCATTTCATCGATATTTTATGCTTTTCAACTTGTTTTTTTGATTGCTTTGTCTTATATTGGACTCATTAATAAAGAATTGGACTAAAAATAAGGTGTTTTTAATGTGGATAAAAGTGCTTTAAACAATTGTTTAATTCTTAAAAATAAATCGTAATCCAAAATTTAATAACCTGTGGTTTTACTTAGACTTTCCTAGTGAAGGATTGTGTAAAATTGCTATTAACCTAATCTATTATGAAGAAATTAGTACTAACAACTCTCGCAATGTTCTGCTTAATTTGCTTTTCTTGTAAAACGGGAGTGGAAGAGAAAGCATTAGATGAATGCGAACTATTTACTATTAACAATTTTACATTTTACAATTCTCGAGTATACGACAGACCTGTAATTTTCAAAAAGGGAAGTCATAAATTATTAAACGATGCTTATGTGCCTATATGGTATCCAGGATATTGTGCTATAAACATGCCAACTTATTTTGAAACGAAAGAAGCTTACATGAAGCATCTTCCTAATAAAAAGCTTAAGGAAAACGATCCTTCTTATTTCGAGCATATTTATGAAAATAGCCCTCCTAATGGAGTTAAGGTTAATTATCATGACGATTACCATTTATTGTTTAGAGGTACATTAAGTGTGAAACATACTTCGGGAAGAGAATTTTTATTGGTTGCTGGTAAAAGCTACATTTCTAATGAAGAAGATTATGATAAAAACACCGAGTTTTATGAGAAGGATGTTAAAGATATGTTAGCTTTTGAAAGAGAAGGCAGCACTTATAAATTAATAAATCCAGAAATTATTTTTGGGAAGTTTTTAAAGACACAGCATGATAAAGTATTTGGTGTATTAAATACAACAAATTTATTAAATGCGGTATGTGTAGAGAACGTAAATACATTCAAAAAGCCAAATTTTGACAGTTCTAAATTGCCTAAATGGGTATATAACAAGTCTGAGCTAACAAATGAATAAAAGCATAAAAGGCGGAAAGTGAACTTTTTTTATAAGTTGCCCCTTTTATAAATGGTTTAATTTTTACTTTTGAACAGAGTCGAAAAGGCTGTCCTACACGGGCAGCCTTTTTTGGTTTTTTTATGTATTGTAATTATTTATGCTGCTATATTAAAATCTAAAGTCTAAGTGTGTTCTAAATATATATTTCTGCCTTATTTTTGTACTATAAAACGGAACTATGAAAAAAGGTGTTCTTCTTGTAAACTTAGGGTCTCCAGACAGTCCAAACCCTAAAGATGTTAAAAAATATTTGGGAGAGTTCTTAATGGATGAGCGGGTTATAGACGTGCCATTGTGGGCTAGAAACTTATTAGTTAAGGGTATTATATTGAATACAAGACCAAAAGCCTCTGCTAAAGCGTATCAAAAGATTTGGTGGGAAGAAGGGTCGCCTTTAATTGTTATTTCAGAACGGCTTCAGCAAAAAATACAAAAAAAAATTACTGTGCCCGTAGGTTTAGCGATGCGTTATGGGAGCATGACTATTAAAAAAGGGTTACAGGCTCTAGTAGATCAAGGTGTGGAAGAGGTATTGTTATTTCCGCTATATCCTCAGTTCGCCATGGCAACTACAGAAACGATAACAGTGTTAGCAGAAGAGATTCGTAAAACCGATTTTCCGCATTTAAAAATAGAGTCCGTTCCTGCATTTTATAATAAATCCGATTATATAAAGGTATTATCTAGTGCTATAAAGACACATTTAGAAGGGGTCTCTTATGAGCATTTGTTGTTTTCTTATCATGGTGTTCCAGAGCGTCATATAAGAAAAAGCGATGTTACAAAATCCCATTGTAAAATAGATGGCAGTTGCTGTGCCACGCCTAGCAAAGCACATGAATTTTGCTACAGGCACCAGTGTAAGGAAGTGACACGTTTGGTCGCAGAACAACTACAGTTGGCACCAGGAACATATTCTACATCGTTTCAATCGCGCTTAGGTTTCGATCCGTGGTTACAACCCTATACAGATAGAACAATAGAGCGGCTCGGTAAAGAAGGGGTTAAAAACATGGCTATAGTAACACCTGCTTTTGTTAGTGATTGTTTGGAAACATTAGAAGAGATAGCCATGGAAGGAGAAGAAATATTTCATGAAGTAGGTGGAGAAACATTCACAACCATACCTTGTTTGAATGATGATGAGGCATTTGTAAACCTGTTGTCTAAATGGATTGATAATTGGGTAGAGACGCCCGTTGTAGCAAATTAAAAATGGCATACCAGTATTTAAAAGCTTTTCACCTTATTTTTGTAATTACTTGGTTTGCGGGTTTGTTTTATATTCCCAGACTATTTGTTTATCAAATAGAAGCATATCATAAGTCTTCTCCAGAAAAGGAGATTTTAGGAAAGCAGCTAAAGCTTATGGCTAAACGGTTATGGTTTATAATAACATGGCCCTCGGCTGTATTGGCCTTGTCATTTGGGCTTAGTTTATTTTACATCAATCCATACTTGTTCTTTCAACCTTGGATGCAGGTTAAATTAGCTTTTGTGGTCTTGTTAGTGATATATCATTTAGCGACACACCGTTATTTTAAACAACTTCAGGCAGATAATGTTAAAAAGTCATCCAGTTACATGCGCATGTGGAATGAAGGAGCAACATTTATATTGTTTGCGGTGATTTTTTTAGTCATTTTAAAAAGTGCCATTAATTGGATTTGGGGTGTTATTGGTATTTTTGTTTTGGGTATTCTTATTATGTTAGGCTTCAAATTCTATAAGCGTTTTCGCGAAAAAAATCCAGAGACTTAGACAGGCATTTGAGAAGCCTTGCGTTAGATAAGGTTTTGTGCAGGTTATATTTCTTCAACTGGAATAAGTGTTTTAATTCTTGTTTAAGGCTTGAAAACAGACTAAAAAAATTCCAAATCAATTTGGTGTGATTATTGCTATCTTTAAACCTGAATTCTAATTTTAGAATACAAGTTATACCATATGGATAAGAATTTCGTATACATATGTTGAATTATTTTTCGCTAGTCTAAGGCAAAAAAATAAAGCTTAGCTGTAGTTAAGATTTCATTTTTTAACGTAAGAATAGCAGAAAAAAACCGCATATATGCGAAATTTTTGTTCGTAAATCGTATTAAAGCCTTAACTAAGCAAATGAAATTAAAAAAACTCTCCTTACGTACCCGAATTTTTATAGTAATGATTCTCTTGGTATTGCTTGCGTCTATACTTATTGCAGGAGTAGCTATATATCAATACAATGAAGAAACAACCGACTATCACAAGCAACGTTTAGAGCGAAAAGAAGAAAATATAAAAAACCATATTAAAGATGTTTTAAATGCTAGAGAAAATACTTGGGAGGTTAAAACTAGAAATATTCCTTTAATATTTAAAGATAAAATTAGTAGCATCGCAGTAATTCATAAATTACAAATTAATTTATACGATTTAGAAGGGAGCTTGTTAATTACATCAAAGGCGAATTTAAAGCCCGATGAGGAAGACAAATGTATAGCTACCCATATTTTAAATGCTATTTCTCATACCGCAGACCATCGTTATGTAGATAAGCTTAAAGAGAATGGAGAAACATATCAGTCTTCTTACACCTATGTTTATGATAATAAGTTTAAACCTTTAGCCATATTAAATTTGCCTTATTTAGAGAAGGACGATTTTTTATCTAAAGAGTTAAGTGAGTTTTTAGGCAGGTTAGGAATCGCCTATTTAGTTGTACTCATTATAGCGATTGGAATTGCATTTCTATTGTCTAAGTATATTACAAAATCGTTAAAAACGATTAGCGACAAAATAAACGCTACACGTTTAGAAAAACGCAACGAAAAAATTGTGATACAAGATACCAGTGAGGAAATATCTACATTGGTAGACTCTTATAATAGTATGATTGATGAATTGGAAGAGAGTGCTGTTAAATTGGCAACGAGTGAAAGAGAACAAGCTTGGCGTGAAATGGCGAAACAGGTAGCGCATGAAATTAAAAATCCGTTAACACCAATGCGATTAACAGTGCAAAATTTTCAGCGTAAATTCAATCCAGAAGACGAAAATATTAATAAAAAAGTAAATGAATACAGTAAAACACTGATTCAACAAATAGATACGATGAGTTCTATAGCATCTGCATTTTCTAATTTTGCAAAAATGCCTGCACAGCAAAAAGAAACACTTAATGTTGCTAATATTACAAAACTAGCTTTAGATATATTTAATGAAAATTATATTGTATTTACTTCGGAAGCAGAAGAAATTATTGCCACTTTTGATAGAACGCAATTAATTAGAGTGGTAACAAATTTGGTTAAAAATGGAATTCAGGCCATACCCAACGATAGAACACCAAAAGTGTTAGTGCATGTTGGTGAAAACGATAAAAATGTGGTCATCACAGTTGCAGATAATGGGTCTGGTGTATCTGAAGAAAACCGCACCAAGGTTTTTGAGCCTAAGTTTACAACAAAAACGAGTGGCATGGGCTTAGGTTTAGCTATGGTCAAAAATATAGTAGAAACGTATAAAGGTACCATTTCTTTTACTACAGAAACAAATAAGGGAACTACTTTTAAAGTTGTTTTTCCTAAGCATCTTGAAGAAGAGAAATAGCAGTTGTACAGGCACTACTATTTTAATTTTATAGTTTTTGTTTTGTCTCAAGCGTAGTCTTATCTCATGTAAAATTAGTATATTCTACTTAATCCTTCAGTGTTTTAAAATTAGCGATTATGAGTTACAACAATATCCTTTTAGAAGTTTTAGATACAGCCATTGCTGTAATTACTGTTAACAGGCCTAAAAAATTAAATGCTTTAAATAGTGCGACTATAGAAGAGTTGCATGATGCATTTAAAACTGCTAATGCCAATACCGCTGTTAAAGTTATTATTGTTACGGGTCATGGAGAGAAAGCGTTTATTGCAGGGGCAGATATTAGTGAGTTTGCTAGTTTTAGCGTCGCAGAAGGCACTGCTTTAGCTGCAAAAGGACAGGATATTCTTTTTAATTTTATAGAAAATTTAGGAACTCCTGTAATTGCAGCTGTAAATGGCTTTGCATTAGGAGGGGGCTTAGAGTTGGCCATGGCTTGTCATTTTAGAGTAGCAGCCCTTAGTGCAAAAATGGGTTTGCCAGAGGTGTCTTTAGGGCTTATTCCTGGTTATGGCGGTACACAACGTTTGGCTAACCTCGTTGGTAAAGGCTTGGCAATGGAAATGATTATGACAGGAGCTATGATCGATGCCGAAAAAGCATTGCGTTACGGTTTGGTAAATTATGCAGTGCCTCAAGAAGAACTTATGGCGTTATGCGAAACGTTGGCAGGGCGAATAGCCAAGAATTCTTCAAGTGCGATTACAGCAGCGATTACAGCAGTTAATGCCAGTTTTAAAGATGGTGTTAATGGGTACAATACCGAGATTATAGAATTTGGAAGGTGTTTTGGAACCGCCGACTTTAAAGAGGGTACCACAGCGTTTTTAGAAAAACGAAAAGCAAATTTTAAAGACCATAGCGCATAAAAAAAGCACGCTTTTAAAGCGTGCTCTTGGATTGTCAAATAAGAAGTCTGTTATAATAGCTCGGTAAATGATTTGCCTTCTGTTTTGTATACAATTCTATAGTTGCCTTTAGAATTTTCTTCTAGTTTGTAAACGCGCTCAAACTTTTTTGTATTGGCTGTAAGCACTTCAGAGTAAACTAGCTTATAAGGTAAATAATCACCTTGATCTCTATACACCTCTATAGTTAAAGGTGCTTTATTTAGAGATAATTTAGAGACATAAATTACATTATCTTTTACATGCGTGGAAGGTTTAAAAACCGTCTCAGAAGATGTGCTATTGTAGTCTACCTTGCCATCTTTTACGCTAAAAGGAATGCTTTTTATTTCCATGTCCTTGTCTAATTCAAATGTGTAATTCCCATTAGGTAAGGCCGTTAAATTAAAGCCCTTAATGTAAATTCCAGATGTTTTAATCGTTTCTTTGTACAAAATAAGTGCATTAGCATCTTTAATTGTAAATAGATCTCCTACTTTAGCATCGTTTAAAGTAAGTACAGTTTTCTTAGCATCTTTTTTACTAATAAAAAAAGAGCCATCATTCGCGTATCCCATAACCGTAGCTAGTAGAGCTACCATTAAAAATACTTTTTTGGAAGTGTTAGTTGTAAGTTTCATAGTCTCATGTATTAACGTTCGACAGGGCAAAGGTATATGATGTGTAGTATTAATAACACATTTATATTAGCATATTTATATGTAATATTATCCGTTAAATGTATGTTAACTTATCATTAAGTTAATATAGAATATATTTGAGATAATATGCTGTATTTTTAGATGTAAAAACCTACAAATCAAGGGGTGTTTGTGTTTTTCCTATATATTTTAAAAGAACCCGCAATTGGTATTATTTACCAGATACAGCTAAAGTTTTAGCTTTAATTATAGTAGTTGTAGTTGTTTAATTGGGTTTTAATAGAAAAAATGACTTAGAGTACTGTTTGAGTATACTAAAATGTTAGGAAATTAGGGCTTTGATTTAAGTTTAGTATATTTACAGCCTTATCCCACAAAGCTATGATGAATAACTACCTAAGAGTGTTAATTGTGATGACACTTAGTGCTATTTTAAATGTGAAGGCCCAAACGCCATACCTCGTGAAAGATTTGAATGACGATACGGAAATTAAGGGAGGAGGGTCTATATCATTGTCTTTAAGAAACAATGGCTGTAAAATGAAATTACTTAATGGTGTTCTCATATACAGCTCAAGGGACGAATTTAGAGGTACCGAATTATGGAGAACAGATGGTACAGATGAAGGCACTTATTTGCTTAAAGATATTAATGAAGATGGATCCAGTTATCCGTCGCAATTTGTGGCTTTTGGAGATGTTTTAGTGTTTGCAACAAGACATGGCGAATTGTGGAAAACGGACGGTACAACAGAAGGAACTGTTTTTTTGAAAGCAGGCTTCGGCGATCAGTTTGTATTGGATAATTTTAAACAAGAGTTTTTTTTAGATAATACACTATATTTTGCTGTAACAAATGGTGAAGCAGAAAAAAATGGTTTATGGCGCACAGATGGTACGGCAGAAGGGACCGTTTTAATTAAAAATTTACCCATAAGAAAGAATTTTTCAAATAGAGTAATGCACCTGCACGTTAATAATACATTGTTTTTTGCCGCTGAGGATGAGGAGCATGGTGTAGAATTGTGGAAAAGCAATGGTACAACAGAAGGTACGGTTCTAGTCAAAGATATATACGTAGGGAAAAGGAATAGTGATATTAATTGGATGGCTAAAGTAAATAATACACTGTTTTTTACCGCTAATGATGGTGTTCATGGTACCGAATTATGGAAGAGTGATGGTACAGATGAAGGTACAGTTTTAGTAAAAGATATCCTTATTGATAGTAATGTTAGAAAGCCCGAATATCTTATAAATTTTAATGATAAGCTTTATTTTTCGCATTCAGGCGATTTGTGGCAAAGTGATGGTACAACAGGTGGTACTTTTCAGTTTGCAGATGCGGGTTACTTCTCAGGTTCAAGTACCAGTAGGTTGCTTTTTAAAAAGTATAATGATGTGTTATATTTTACATCGTATTTTGGTAACGAACTATGGAGAACCGATGGTACTGCAGAAGCTACTGTAATGGTTAAGCGTTGCGATACTGGAAAAAAAATAACAGCTTTAATGCCATTTCAAAACGAACTGTGTTTGCTTCTAAGAAATACAGAATCATTGAATTATGTAGCAGAGCTGTGGAAAACAGACGGTACAACTAATGGTACAGTATTTGTCAAGGATGTTAACCCCAAATTGAATTTAAGAGTCACTCCTTTTGATTATATAGGAGGCATAGAAGCTCATGGGGTTCTTTATTTTGCAAGTAATAGAGAGGATTTTAAGGGGGGTGGTCTCTCTCCAAGATTATGGGTAACCAATGGCACGTCTGAAGGGACTGTGGTTTTTGAACCTAAGGGTAATCATTATGAAAACATAACAAGATCGTCTAACCCGTCTTTAGTTCTTAATGTTAATGGCACTACTTTATTTTTTGCAGAAGGGACACTTTGGAGGACTAATGGTGAAAATGCCAATACAACTGTGCTTAAAAGGTTTAATCATGTGTTTAATAGTGTTCACTTTAATAATGCTATTTATTTTCAGGCTATGGACCCTGTAGAAGGCTTAGGTCTTTGGAAAAGTAATGGAACTGTATCGGGTACAGTTTTAGTGAAAAGGATCAGTTCTCAGACAGAGTTTCAAGGCACCTTCAATCTTATTTTAGTTGAAAATGGGAGCATCTATTTCACTGCCGATGATGGTGTACATGGTAAAGAGTTATGGAGAAGCGATGGTACAGAAGCAGGTACGTTTATGGTGAAAGATATTAATACGGGGACAGGTGTGTCTAGTGAAATATCTCGAATAATGGCTTTAAATAGAGCGATTTATTTTTCTGCTGATGATGGCATACATGGTAAAGAGCTATGGAAAAGTGACGGTACAGAAGCAGGTACGTTTATGGTTAAAGACATTTATCCAGAGGCTGGTTTTTCTGGAGCGGTAAATTTAGGTGCAGTTGTAGATAATCTTCTTTATTTTGCGGCAAGTGATAGGGGACATGGCAGAGAGTTGTGGAAAACTGATGGTACCGAAATAGGTACTGTAATGGTCAAGGATATTAGTGATAATTTGTCAAGTTCAATAACTGAAATTACCGCAGTTAGTGATGGTGTTGTTTTTGTAGTAGATAGAGATGAATTATGGAAAACTGATGGTACCGAGTCTGGAACACTACTTTTAAAAAAGGTGGATGATGATCCTAATCAAACGATTCAAAGATTTACCGCAAATGGTATTGTAAGCACTGGTTCTTATTTGTATACTTCATCTTTTGAAACAACTGATGGCAATACCAACATAAAACTGTGGAGAAGTGATGGTACCCCAGAAGGGACGGTTCTTGTAAAAGCATTCGAAGGCAGTAGTTTCATTGTGCTCTATGAAATTATCGAGAATATCTTGTATTTTAGGATACATAACTCTGCTTATGGTGTCGAATTATGGAAAACAGATGGTACTGAAGCAGGTACTGTAATGGTTAAAGATATTAACCCTGGACAAGACGATGGTAATCCATCATCTGTAAAACAGATAGATGGTACTATTTATTTTTCTGCGGATGACGGTATACATGGGCATGAATTGTGGAAAACAGATGGTACTGAAGCAGGAACAAAACTTGTATCAGATATTGCGGAGGGTGCATTATCAAGTGCTCCTTATATTTTGTCAAAAGTTAACGGTATTACTTATATAAGTGCTGAGCCAAGGTCTAAAAGTAATTTTAATTACGGAAGAGAGCTTATGGCTTTGGGAAATTGTACTGCTGAGAATACAAAATTTAGCAATTTGTACCCTATAGAGAATATGGCTTTTACAAGTGAAGCAAAGCAGGGATCTACCACAGAAATTTGCCATTGCAATATTTTTAATGAACTCTTAAATAGTACAGAAGCCACAGGAGATAATCCTATTTTAGATCTTTTTACCAATGTAGTATATATGGATGCGCTAACCAATACCGATTTTGTAAGTCGTCATTATGAGATAGCTCCAGAAACTAATATTTCTAATACTACAGGGGGATTAACTTTGTACTTTACTCAAGAGGAGTTTGATGCGTTTAATGCTTTACAAGATG
>CAZLTR010000037.1:14761-21330 GCA_964562415.1 uncultured Hyunsoonleella sp.
GAAAGGGAAATAGTGCAAACCTGCAGTCTCAATTATTACCAACCTCTCCAACAGACAGGGCAAATGTTTCAAATATTAGACTTATAAATAGAGCAGGAAATAGTAGCGATGGCAGTGGTAGTGTCGATTCTTACCCAGACGAGGTAACTCTTATAAATCCTGAGGATACTAATATTGTATGGAATGCAAATGATGGCCTTTGGGAAGTGCGTTTTAATACTAATGCTTTTGGAGGCTTCTGGTTAAGTTCAGCGTTTCGATCGGAAACACTAGATATAGCAACAGTCGTAAAAGAAGGTGTTATACTAAGCCCTAATCCTGTGCAAACGCACCTTACTTTTAAAGGACTAAAAACACCTAAAGCGTATACGATTTATAATATGCAAGGCGCTGTGGTGCAAAAAGGAATAGCAACAAATGTTTTAAAAGCCAATGTAGCGCATCTGTCTAGTGGCATGTATGTCGTGAAGTTTGATGACGAATCTCTAAGTACTAAGATTTTGAAAAAATAAGGATTGCTATTTTAAGTCAAGTCCTGCAAGGCGATTTTTAGATGGGCTTATAGTATTTTGTGGAAAATCATATTAAGTTATGGGGATTATTTTGTCTTTTTAGATGTGTATTGAATTATATCATCAACAGGAAATAAAATTGGAATAGAAAATTTAATGGAATTAATAGATTTGCTATCGCTTTTACTTTCAATAGCAGCACCCGCTCCAAACACTCCTGCAATGACAGATATTCCTGATTTTCCTGATTCACCATCATTTGCCTCAATAACTAGATTGAAATCAACTTTATTAATTTCTATCATGTAGCCGTCTACTTTGGTTGTGCCTATTACATTATTTGGTACATAGTTGTCAGCTTTTGGGTTAATTACTGCCCCTGAGTCTTTGATCTTTTCTTGGGCATCTGTAATTCCGTTCACAATTTCTGTAAGTGTAGTCGATATATATTTACTTAATTCCATAGGTTTTATTTATTTACAATTAGTTGTAATAATCACTTTTTTGTTCTTTAGATAAAGTAGATCTTATCACTTTACCAAAAGGTTTCTAGCTAGTAAAATCACTATTTATTCACCCCTTTTTTAATCCCAGCTTCAACACCTCCTGTATACCCTCTAAGTGCTCACTAAATTGCATCATTTGTGCTAAAACTTGTGCCATTTCGTTTTGATTGCCAAAGCCTTTTAATTTGTTGTTTTTTACAAAGGTAGTTTTAATGGTTGCCCAACGTGTGGCTTCTTCTGGGGTCATGGTATTGGTAAGCGCTTTGTATTTTAATAAGTTGGCTTCGGCAGCACTGGTTAGGGTTTGCGATTCGTTTTCGTAGTGCGATAGTAATAGGGTTTGCAGCTCTTTTTTATTCATAATAGGAACAACTTTAGCCACAAGTTTACTCATGTCGCGATACGAACCTTGAAGCTTAAAGGCAGGTTCTGTGCGGTAATTGTCGTCCATGGCGGCAGATTTAATATACGTAGCGTTTACTTTTAAAACAGTGTCTCTTATGGTGAGTACTTTGTCTAATACGGCTAAATAATCTTGAATTTCTTGTTTGGTATGATTGCCTTTAAGGGTTAAATTATCACGGTTTCCAGAGTCTACTGCAGCGATGAGTTGGTAAATGTCGTCAAAAGATTTGCTGCTCAACTGGTGTAAAATAGGATTGGAGGTGAGTGCATTTTCAATTAAACTTAGTTGAAATAAATCGGCGGTATCTCCAATAATATCTCCTAGATTATAAATGTCGGCACGGTTGGCTAACATGTCTGGAATTTGAAACTTTTCACCACTTTCAGTATAAGGATTGCCTGCCATGATAACGCAAAACTTCTTGCTGCGGAAGTCGTAGGTTTTAGGCACACCATTATAAACGCCTTCTATTTTACGTGTGCCATCGGCTAGAGAAATGAATTTTTGTAAAAACTCAGGATTACAGTGTTGTATGTCGTCTAGGTAAAGCATGACGTTGTTACCCATTTCAAAAGCAAGATTCAATTTTTTAAGCTCTTCTCGCGCTGCCGAATTGTTAGCTGTTAACGGATCTACCGAGGTGACCTCGTGCCCTATGGCGGGCCCATTTATTTTCATAAAAACAAGCCCTAAACGGTTGGCCATATACTCCATTAAAGTGGTTTTACCATAACCAGGGGGCGATATTAATAAAAGCATCCCCATACGGTCGGTGCGCTTGTTGGCGCCCACACTGCCCAATTGCTTGGATAGGTTATCGCCAAATAAAGGCAGATACACTTGGTCTATAAGTTTGTTACGTACAAAAGACGATAATACCCGTGGTTTGAATTCTTCGAGTTTTAATTCCGATTTTAAGCGATGTGAAACCTCATGTTTGGCTTCGCGATAGGCTTTAAAAGCGGGTACATCTATAGTTGTAAATTGCTGTAGTGCACTAGTGAAATTATGATAGTTAAAGGCAAATACACCATTTTTTATGCTGCTGTGACTGCCTTTTAAGTTTGTAATGCTTACCGTAGCATCAACTTTAATGGCATTGGTATTATTCTCAAATAACAGTAAAGTGACGACCTCATAAGCATAAGGTAATGCTTCTGGGGTGTTCGATATTATAAAAGCACGAACCCATTGCTCTGCTAAAGCTACAGCATCACTCGTATTATTTGGTACGTCCATGGTGTTTTTAAGCGTTGTTTTAAATGTTTTTAGCGCTTGTTTAGCGTCGAGAGCTTTGGTAAATGCCTTGTGTAACTCTTGAGCAGTCTTGCTAACACAAAAGCTATCATTGGTTTGTAATTCCTCAAAAAGGTATAGCGCTGTGGTTTGGGCAAGAGTTTGATTGGCTTCATTATAAGCTTTAGCGAAGCTGTCTTGATATATAGACTGTTGTATATTATTGCTAAGGGCCTCTACGGTACTAAGGTATTCTTTGCTATTGGGGAATGTTTTTAAGACATTTCCAGAGGCTTTTAGTTTGCTGTTCCAATAGGCTTTATCAGTGTCGTTTAAACTGTGCCAAAACAGTTGGCCATAAGCTCTAACAATTGGAGTATAGCATAAGAGGCCAAGATTTTTATGGGTATCTAGCAATGTTTTTAAGATGTTTGTTGCATCTTCATCATGGACGCCTTTAATATAGCCCTCAGCATAGTTTTTGCTGCTTTCATTTTTTACTATTTCTAAGAGTTTTGACGTGTCACTAGGGTCTAATTTTAAGCTGGTATCAGTAAATAATTTGTACGCCAAATAGGCAGAACGGTAAATAGTGGTATTTTCAGATATTAATTCTTGATCCCAGTACTTTTGCGAACCTAATAGCGTATCATCTTCTATAGTTTGGTAAAAATCGGTGCCTGTGAGGTGGTATTTTAGCGTATCATCTTTGTAAACAATAGTAAGGTCTAAGGCTTGTTTGTTTACCCCAAATTTATGCTTGCCTAGCTTTATAATATTTTCACCGTCTTCGTATAAGTCTTGGGTATCTTTTAGTTTTCTAATGGCATCTTCCTTGGCAACTTTTAGCCCTGTCTCTATAGTTTCTGCCTTTCCAGGATCTTCTAAAGTTTTAAGATTTGTGATGATGTCACGAAGTTTGTTTATCATTAAATCGGACGCAAAATACCCGTTAATTTCCACCGTGGTTTTAAAGGTTTGTGCTTTTTTAGCGATGCCTTTTAAAATGCGATTAGCGGCAGCTTCTAAGGCTATGGCTTTTTTGTTTCGCGCTTCAACAAGGCTGTTTTTTCGCGCTTCGAATGCATTGTAAACCTCTTCTCTTTTCTCAATGATTTGCGTGATGAATTCTTCAAAATCGGCAAAGCGGCCTTCTAAATCTTCTAACTGTACAGAAACCTTGTTAAGAAGCTCGTCTGTTTTTACAGGGGTATTGGCGATGTCGAGATAGTTGATGATACTTTGGTCTACCAATTTAAGTTGCGCAGCAAATTCTGCCGACGCTTCTTTTTCGCCTAGTGTTTTTAATTTATTTTTTAATCCTGCCTTGAGCTGGTTTATTGTCGCAAAGATTAAAGAGATGTTGTCTATGATTTGTGTGGCATGCGAGGCGTCTTCAATATCTAAATTAGAGACGATATCGATAAGCATTTCTAAATCGCTCGCAATTTGATTTATTTCTTTTTCTAATGCTTTTGCAGCGATAACTTTAGTGATGCTGTTTAAAGCAGTTTCTTTTTCGGCAACGCGCTCGTGGTAAGGGGCAAGGGCTTTATCGTTTAATAAAAACTGCACGCAGCGTTGCGAAATGGTGTCGTTTTGCGCAATAATATCGGTTTCTAAATCGCTTACAAATGTAGGGTCTACATAGCGTATGTCGTTTAAACCAATGACTTCACCACGTAGTGTTCTTAGTTGAGACAGTACGGCTACAAAATCTTCTATAGATTTAAAACTACTGCTTTTAATTTTTCCAAAAATACCATCTGCCTTAACCTGTGTTTCTTTGGTAATTGCAGCAGCGGTTTTGCGCAGTTGTACCACTTTATCAAACTCATCTACCGCAGCATTGGCGGCAGCATTAAGCGCTTTTAAAGGTTCGTTTACGAGAAAGGTGTCGGGTTCTGCAATCCAATAATAGCTGTTTAAAATATCGTTAGAGGCTTTAGCGATGTCGTCATACAAGCCGTCGTAACTGTCTTCTTTATTTAATAGTGTGATTAAAGCTTGGCATTCTGCCATGGCTCTTACAATGTCCTTATTGCCAATTTTATAGAGCAGCGTATCGGTATGTTTTGAAGGGACTGTGTTGCCTTTTGAAAACGGAGTTTGCCATATTTGAATGACGTGATGTTTGGTCTGTTCGTCCTCGGTTTTAAAGTAACAGAGTTCGCCATGGTTAAGAATGGTAAAACCGTTGCAAATAATAGGGGTGTTAACTTGTTGTTCTATCACATTATAGGAAAGGAGCACGTAAAGGCCTTTTTCGCTTTCATAGAATACATACAGATGGTCTTCGCCATTAGGGGCGCTTACTTTTTTTTGAAATTTAACTTTTGAGATGCCGTTATCGAACAATTTAAAGTCTCCCGATTGCAAATAATAACCATTCGCGAAAATAATACCTTGATCGTCTGGTAACAGCACGCAAGCATCGGCAATACTGTCTATTTTTTTTACTTCTTGTATTTTGTGATTGTACACAAAATAACGCGGCGCTTCTTGGAAAGGTTTTATCTCCAGTGCAATTAAGTTGCCGAGGTCGGCATATCTGTACTGGCCATCATCTAGAGTTTGATCGGGATGCAATACAGGTTCGTCGTAAATGCCTTTGCCATCATTGGTATTGTCTTCTATTTTAATGGTTAAATCGCCACCTACAGTTTCAACAAATACTTTGTCTAGTATGGAGACATGCGGATGCGTGCCATATACATGCTGGTCTCTAGATGGTGCGACCCAGTTAAATTCGTGTTGCTTGGGGAATTTAAATTCGTGCTCACTACGATTGTCTACATATTGTAACGTGCCGTCATTAATAAGCCACTTAAAGGTTTTAATGTCTGTAATGCTTTCGCTAAGTTGAAATACCATGTGTAAGTAGTTGCCAACGATAGCAAACTTGGAAAATATGGTGTTTCTGTAGTATTTATACAGATTGGTAAAATCGTTAATAAATGTAGGGTCTTCTAACGGTGTTAATGGCTGCGTGCTAAAATGTTCTTCGGTATAGGTATAGATGCTAAATACATCGTTTAGGGTAATTTCTGTACGTAACCCGAAATGTACATTATAGCCAAACAAACAAAGGTTGCCAATGGTTACAATATCTCTGGCAATACAGTTGTTTTCGGTATTAATACGGTTATTGGCAATAAGTTTAGTGTCTACACTGCCAAACACTTCTTTTCGTGCCGTATTTAATTGCGCTAATCTGTCAAGGAGTTCATTTTTTTGTTTTTGCAGACGTCCTTGAATGATTTCATAAGTGCCACCGTCTAATTGTATGTTTTGATCTGTATTAGTTTCTATCATTGGTATTCATAGTAATTTTTTGATAACTCGACATATAAATTCATATAAGCTATCTGTATTTTAAACTTTAGTTATTATTTGTTTTAACTAGTTTACCAATTAATACTTTTAATTTTTCAATTTCCTCTTTTTGTTCTTCAATCTTATGTTTTTGCTGCTCTAGGTCATTAATTTTCTTTTCCTGTGCAATCGTATATAATGTCAATTCTTCAATTTTTTGAAGTAATTTCGATTCGATTTCTCCAAGAAAAATTCCATTTTCTTCAACTTCTTTGGCACTAGGTATATCTTTTAAATGGCCTTTTTCTTTGATATGATTTTCAACCTCTTTTAATGTTGGTAGTTTATAATTATCCAAGAAAACAAAATCAGACCAATTAGCTTCAACTTTTATTTCTTTAGCTCTTATTTTTCCATTTACAGCAAATTTCCACCCTTTTGTATCATCTGTACCTATTCCGACATTACCATCAAAAAAAGCACTTGCTGTTCTTGTATTAAAAATAATACCTGCTTTGTTATTAAAGGATGATTTGAAACCTATTCCATACCAGGACTCTATACCAACATTAAAAGCACCAAATTTTGCATTAT